>JAEYXQ010000026.1 GCA_023431205.1 Pseudomonadota bacterium
ATCCGCTGAACCCGAATCGCAGGGCCTCGCCGGCAAGCAGCTGACGATCGGCAACGACGCCGCCAACCAGCGCGTGCTCAAGGGCGACGAGAAGGCCGCTGCGCTGTTGCTGGCGCTCGGGCCCGACTATGGCCGGCCGATCTTCGACGAGCTCGATGAACTCGAGATCAAGCAGCTGTCGCGGGCCATGGTGCGCCTCGGCCCGATCACCCAGGAAATGCTCGACGACCTGATGATCGAGTTCGTCACCACCATCTCCTCCAACGGCTCGCTGTCGGGCAACACCGACTCCACCGAGCGGCTGCTGCTGAGCTTCCTGTCGCAGGATCGGGTGGACGCGATCATGGAAGAGATCCGCGGTCCCGCCGGCCGCAACATGTGGTAAAAGCTCAGCAACGTGCAGGCGGACGTGCTCGCCGCCTACCTCAAGAACGAGTACCCGCAGACCATTGCCGTGGTGCTGAGCAAGATCGACACCGAGCACGCCTCCAAGGTGCTGGCGGTCCTGCCTGAAGAGCTCGCCATGGACGTGGTGCAGCGCATGCTCGGGCTCGATCCGGTGCAGAAGGAAATACTCGAAAAGATCGAGGCCACCCTGCGCACCGAGTTCATGTCGACCCTGAACCACACCAAGCGCCGCGACAGCCACGAGCAGATGGCGGAAATCTTCAACGCCTTCGACCGCCAGACCGAGGCGCGCTTCCTCACCACCCTCGAGGAAAGCAGTCGCGACGACGCCGAACGCATCAAGGCGCTGATGTTCACCTTCGAGGATCTGGCCAAGCTCGAGCCCTCCGCCATTCAGACGCTGCTGGCCCGCATGGACAAGCGCGAGCTGGCGATGTCGCTCAAGGGCGCCAGCGAGCAGCTCAAGGAAACCTTCTTCGCCAACATGTCGTCGCGCTCCGCCAAGCTGCTGCGCGAAGACATGCAGGCCATGGGCCCGGTGCGCCTCAAGGATGTCGACGAAGCCCAGGGCCGCATGGTCGGCACCGCCAAGGACATGGCGGCCAAGGGAGAAATCGTCATCCTCAAGACCAAAGCCGACGACCAGATGGTGGCGTAAATGGCAGCCCGCGTCGCCCGCTTCAATTTCGACCTCGACCTGGCGCCACGTGCGGAGGGCCGCTCACGGCCGACATCCGCGCCCGCAGCGGCGCCGGTCCCCAGTATCCCGGAAGAAGTGGCCATGCAGATGGTCCAGCAGGCACGCGAGGAAGGCTATGCCGAAGGACTGGCTGCCGGGCAGGCCGGTGCCACGGCAATGGCGGCGCAGACGCTGGCTGCTGCGGCCGGAACCCTGGCGACCCGCAGCGCCGAGATGGCCGCCGCGCTCGACGATGCGGCTGCCGAGATTCGGCAGCAGGGGGTGGAACTCGCCGCCTCCGTCGGACGCAAGCTGGCGCTGCATCTGCTGGCCCGCTACCCGACCGTTGAACTCGAGGCGCTGATCGCCGAGTGCATGCAGAACCTCTCCGGCGTGCCCCACCTGGTGATCCGCTGCCATCCTGAACTCGCCGACGGCATCCGCGACATCGCCACCGCCCATATGCAGACATCCGGATTTGCCGGGCGGCTGGTGGTGATGGGGGACCCAGATATCCGGCTGGGCGACGGCCGGCTCGAATGGGTGGATGGCGGGCTCGTTCGCGACATCGCTGCCATTTCCGGCGACATCGACAAGACCATTTCCGCCTACCTTGCCGGGCGGCATCGCCCCAGCTCCCCCGAGGAGAGCCACTCATGAGTACCCCCGACCAGGACCTCTCCGCCCAGGAGCCCGTCGATTTCGAGGAGATGGAAGCGCCGCCGCAGAGCGCCCGTCCAGAAGGTCATGTCGAGCGCACCGCGGCCGACCTCGAGGCGGTCTTCGACGTTCCCGTCCGCATCTCGGTTATTCTCGGCCGCACCCGGATGCCGGTGAGCGACCTCCTCAAGATGGACACCGGCACCGTGATCGAGCTCGACCGCCAGGTCGGCGAGGCGGTGGAGATCTTCGTCAATGGCCGCCTGGTTGCCCGTGGCGAGATCGTCCTGGTCGAGGACAAGCTCGGCGTCACCATGACCGAAATCATCAAGCCGCAATAGGAGCGAGACCCATGCGCCTCCTCATCATCGGTGCCCTCGAGGGCCAGCTCAGCCAGGCGACCAAGATGGCCATGGATGGCGGCGCCAAGGTGGCGCACGCTCCCTCTGTCGAGATTGCCCTGGCAAGCCTCCGCGCCGGCCGCGGCGCCGACCTGCTGCTGGTCGACGTGATGGTCGATATCGGCACGCTGATCGCCGGGCTAGAAGCCGAGCGCATCGCCGTGCCGGTGGTTGCCTGCGGGGTGCAGACCAACGCCGCTGCCGCCGTCAACGCCATCCGCGCCGGCGCCAAGGAATACATCCCCCTGCCCCCCGACGCCGAACTGATCGCCGCGGTCATCGCGGCTGTGGCGCGCGAATCGTCGGACTTCCTGTTCCGCGATCCGGCCATGGAGCGGGTGGTCAAGCTGGCCGAACAGGTTGCCGGCTCGGAAGCATCGATCCTGATCACCGGTGAGAGCGGCACCGGCAAGGAAGTGATCGCCCGGCACGTCCACCAGAAGTCGCGGCGCGCCACCAAACCGTTCATCTCGGTCAACTGCGCCGCCATCCCCGAGGCGCTGCTCGAATCCGAGCTGTTCGGGCATGAGAAGGGCGCCTTCACCGGCGCTGTCGCCCGCCGCATCGGCAAGTTCGAGGAAGCCTCGGGCGGCACGCTGCTGCTCGACGAAATCAGCGAAATGGACGTGCGCCTGCAGGCCAAGCTGCTGCGCGCCATCCAGGAACGCGTCATCGACCGCGTCGGCGGGACCAAGCCGGTGCCGGTGGACATCCGCATCCTTGCCACCTCGAACCGCAACCTTTCCGAAGCGGTGCGCGAGGGCAGCTTCCGCGAAGACCTGCTGTTCCGGCTCAATGTCGTGAACCTCAAGCTGCCCGCCCTGCGGGACCGGCCGGGCGATATCGCCGTGCTGAGCGAGCACTTCGTCGCCAAATACGCCAAGGCCAACGGCCTGCCGCCGCGCGCCCTCTCGGCGGAAGCGCGCGAGGCGCTGCTCAAGGCTCCCTGGCCCGGCAACGTTCGCGAGCTCGAGAACACCCTCCATCGGGCGGTGCTGCTCGCCACCGGCGACATCATCGGCTCCGAGGCCATCGTGCTGCCGGACGGCATGGGGCTGGCAGAAGCGGCGCGGCAGTCGAGCCCGGCGGCACAGCTCGCCCAGACTGCCGAAGCCATGTCGCGAGCCCTGGTGGGTCGCACTGTGGCCGATGTCGAGCGCGACCTGATCCTGGACACGCTCGATCATACGTTCGGCAACCGCACCCACGCGGCCAACATCCTTGGTATCTCGATCCGCACGTTGCGCAACAAGCTGAACCAGTATGCCGACGAAGGGGTGCGCGTCCCCGAGCCAGGCGAACGACGCAACGTGGCCTAGACCTAGATGACGGACCTGCCCACCAACCCCACCCGGAGCTTCAAGCTTCCCTCCGTTGCCAGCGTGCTCGACATGCTGCGCTCGGGCGACATCGCGCTCGCCGCCGGGGTGATGGGGTTGATCGTCATCCTGATCCTGCCGCTACCGCCCATCCTGGTGGACATGCTGCTGGCGATCTCGATCGTCTTTTCGGTCATGATTCTGATGACGTCGCTGTTCATTCAGAAGCCGCTGGAGTTTTCGAGCTTTCCGACGGTCCTGCTGATTGCAACGATGCTGCGACTCGGCCTAAACCTCGCCACCACTCGCCTGATTCTGAGCGAGGGGCATAACGGCTCGAGCGCCGCCGGGCACGTGATCGAGGCCTTCGGCAACTTCATCACGCGCGGCAATTTCATCATAGGCGTGGTGATCTTCATCATCCTGGTGGTGGTGAATTTCATCGTCATCACCAAGGGCTCGGGTCGTATCGCCGAAGTGGCCGCTCGCTTCAGCCTCGATGCCATGCCAGGCAAGCAGATGGCGATCGACGCCGACCTGTCCGCCGGCCTTATCGACGAGGACACCGCCAAGCGCCGGCGTGCGGACCTCGAGGGCGAAAGCGCCTTTTTCGGCAACATGGACGGTGCCTCCAAATTCGTGCGCGGCGATGCCATCGCCGGCCTGATCATCACCTTCATCAACGTGTCGGCGGGCATGCTGATCGGCATCATGCAGGAAGGTCTGACCTTCCAGGAAGCCGGCAACGTCTACACCCTCCTGACCATTGGCGATGGCCTCGTGTCGCAGATCCCGGCGCTGATCGTGTCGACCGCGGCCGGTATCCTGGTGTCGAAGTCGGGTGTGACCGGCTCCGCCGACAAGGCGCTGTCATCGCAATTCTCCGGCTATCCGCGCGCCCTCGGCATGTCATCGGCCGTGATGGCCGCCCTGGCGCTGCTGCCGGGCATGCCCATTGTTCCGTTCCTCGCCCTTTCGGGCGGCATCGGCTACGCCGCCTGGCGCGCCAGCAAGGGCAAGGCCGAGCGGGAGATCGAGGAAGCCGCAAAGAAGGTGCCGGGCACGCCGGGTGCTCCGGCTGCAGGTGCACCGGCCCAGCCATCTGAGCCGCCGATCACCGACGCCCTGAAGATCGACGAACTCAAGCTCGAGCTTGGCTATGGCCTCCTGAGCCTGGTGCGCGAGGACGAAACCGGGACCGATCGCCTCACCGAGCAGATCAAGGCGCTGCGCCGGCAGCTGGCCCTGGAACTCGGCTTCGTCATGCCGCCGGTGCGTATCCTCGACAACATGCAGCTCGAGCCCAACGCCTACAAGGTCCGCATCAAGGAAGTGGAGGCCGGCGCCGGCGAAATCTATGCCAACCAGCTGATGGTCATGGACCCCTACGGCAACCCCATCGACCTGCCGGGCACCCACACCACCGAGCCGACCTTCGGTCTGCCGGCGACCTGGATCGAACCTGCGCTGCGCGACGAGGCCGAACTGCGCGGGCTTTCCATCATCGACCCTTCGACGGTGATCTCGACCCACCTGACCGAGGTGCTGAAGGCCAATGTTGCGGACCTGTTGAGCTATGCCAATGTGCAGTCGCTGCTCTCCGGCCTGCCGAAGGACCAGCAGAAGCTGGTGGAAGATATCGTGCCGAGCCTGATCTCGGTCTCGGGTGTACAGCGGGTACTCCAGGCGCTGCTGACCGAGCGGGTTTCGATCCGCGACCTTTCCACGATCCTTGAAGCCATGGCCGAGATCGCCGGTCCAGGCCGCAGCGTTCAGTCCATTGCCGAGCACGTGCGGACCCGCCTCGCCCGCCAGCTGTGTGCTGCCAATCTTGGGCCCGACGGCACCCTGCCGCTGCTAACGCTGTCTCCGCAGTGGGAGCGGGACTTCGCCGAAGCCATGGTCGGTGATGGTGAGAACCGCCACCTTGCCATGGCCCCGAGCCGGCTTCAGCAGTTCATCGGTGCCGTGCAGACCGGGTACGAACGCGCCGCCCAGCAGGGCGAACTGCCGGTGCTGATTACCTCACCCGGCATTCGCCCGCATGTTCGCTCGATCATCGAGCGCTTCCGCCCGCAGACGGTGGTGATGAGCCAGGCCGAGGTGCATCCGCGCATCCGCCTGAAGACGGTGGGCAGCATCTAGCCATGCCGCGAGTGCTGCTCGATGGCTATCTCGAAGTGCCGGCCGAACAGGCCGACCTGGTCGCAACGGTCTTGCCCGAGCACATCCGTCTCACCCGCGCCGAGCCGGGGTGCCTGAGCTTCAGCGTGGTGCAGAGTGCGGACAAGCCCACCCACTTCCTGGTCTCGGAAGTGTTTGCCGACCGGGCGGCCTTCGAGGCACATCAATGCCGTGCCGCGTCATCGCACTGGGCGAAGGTCACTGCTGGAATGCCGCGGCACTACACCATTCGCGACGAAGCGGAACGGCTCAGCGGTCCCGGAAGGCCATGTCGGTTAATGGGGCAACCGGCTCCCGCTTGTGCAGTTCTTCGGCGCGGCTCACGGCGCCCCCGTCCATCAGGCTCTGCTCGGCCCTGAACCAGAACTCGAGGTCGCGTCCATCCGGTTTGCCTGCCTCCATCCAGAACCAGCGCGCGCGTTCGCGGATCTGATGCTCCACCAAGTCCATTTTCGGCACTCCATAGCTCGTGATCAGGGACCGGCACCTACCGGTTCCTTCGCAACGGGGCTCGAGAGGTTCTGTTCTGCACCGGATGTGCAGCGGAGCCTTGCGCGGAGCGGGACGCTAACGCAGCGGCCGCACGCCATAGCGGCGATACGCCTCTTCGTGCCGTTCCGCATCGGTGCGCTCCGGCACCAGCGTGTAGCTCGGAGCCCAGATGCGTGAGATGCGGGTCACCTGCACCACAATGGCGTGGCGCACCGGGAAGGTCTCGCCCGCCATCGCCATCAGCGGCGCCCCGAAGGTGGCGAACTCGGGCGCCTCCGGGGCAACGACCCTTGCTTCCCCCTCCACCTTGAAGCCGCGTTGCGCGAACACGTCGACGAAGCTGACGCAGACAAGCGGGTTCGCCCTGATGTTGCGCACACTGTTGGTGGACAGCACATCGGCAATGACGAGTGTCTGGTCGTCTTGAATGGCGAACAGTTCCTTGAGCGTGACGTTCGGCTGTCCGTCCGCGCTCACGGTCGCGAGCCAGCACAGGACGGCTCGCTTCGCTTCCTCGCGAAAGGTCTGGTTGATCCGCACCGGATCAGCGCTCCGTCAGCGCCAGCCGGGCGCCGAGCAGCACGAAGGCGCCGGCGAAGGTGCGGCGCATCCAGGTCATGATCGACGGCCGCGAGACGACGTGCCCCCGCACCGCCGCCGCGAAGAGGCCATAGGCAGCAAAGACCAGGAACGTGAGCAACATGAACACGCCGCTCAGCTGCAGCATCTGACCCACGGCATTCGGTGTATCCACCGGAACGAACTGCGGCAGGAAGGCAAAGAAGAAGATCGACAGCTTGGGGTTGAGGATGTTGATCAGGATGGACTCAAGGATCACCGCGCCGGCGGACTTGGCCGGTGCATCCCCTGCCTCGACGCTCAGTGAGCCGGTTTCGCGCAGCGTTGTCCAGGCCATGTAGAGCAGGTAGGCGACACCCAGATACTTGATGATTTCGAAGGCCAGGGCGCTGGCATGCAGCACCGCCGCCAGACCGGTGATGGCCGCAAGCATGTGCGGGACGGTGCCGAGCGTACAGCCGAAGGCCGCCCACAGGCTGGCACGTCTGCCGCGGGCGAGGCCGGCCGCAATGGTGTAGAGCGCCCCCGTACCGGGCGAGACCACCACGACCAGCGTCGTGATCAGGAATTCGATGCTCATGGTTCTGGCTCCCTCGCGTGGGGCAGCATCTGCCTTCGATAGCGAAACGGCAAGTGGTGCCCGTCCCATCTTCACTGAGCCGCGTTGAGCGACAAGGCCCACCGCGCTAGAAGCGGTTCATGCTTGATCTCACCATCCTTCGCGTCCCGGTCTTTTCCACCATCTGCAACGCCGCCTTTGCGCTGCGGCGGGAAGTGTTCGTGGTGGAACAGAAGGTGCCGGAGGAGGAGGAGCATGACGCCGACGACCTGACCGCCACCCATTTCGTGGCAATCCACGAAGGCGAGGTGGTCGGCACCCTTCGGCTGATCGACAAGCCCGAGCACATCAAGATCGGCCGGGTGGCTGTCTCTCGCAACTGGCGCGGCAAGGGCATAGCCGGGCGGATGATGGAGGCGGCCATGGCCCATGGCCGTGGCCGCGGGCAGGACCGCTTCTTCCTGACGGCCCAGTCCGACAAGATCGGGCTGTACGAAAAATTCGGCTTCGTGGCCTTCGGCCCGGAGTTCCAGGATGGCGGGATGCCGCACCGCGCCATGCGCAACTACGAGCGCGACACGGCAAAACTCACGGACTGAGCGGCTTTCCACGGCCGGGATGAACGAACATGAACGGATTCTGACCGGCTTCTTGCCCAATTCGGGTCGAGAGAGTCGGAACGACTGCCGGGCTATCACGTTGACGAGACATCAGGCCGTGCAGCGTGCGTACCGGCAAAGTCCTCGCGCCACACGGCCTTGTTCACCTTAACGATGAACCTGGAGCCTATAATGATCCGCACACTGCTGACTAGCACCGCCCTGTCAATTCTGTTGACCACAGGCGTTGTGGCGCAGGATGCGCCGGCCAACAGCCAGGCGCCCGCCACCACCACCGAGACCCCTGCCGAAGGCGGCGCCGCCGCTCCTTCCACCGATGCCGGCGCCACCGCCACCGGCACGGCCGGCGCAGCCGGTGCCGCCACCACCACCGATCCCGCGCAGGGCGGCGATCTGGAAGCCGGTGGCGCAGAGGACACCGACATCAACGAGCCGTGGGATATGTCGGCCGGCTATGTTGCCGCCGATACCGACAATCTCGGTTCGCGCCTGATCGGCCAGCCCGTCTATTCGTCGGCCGGTGACGACGCCGAGAACATCGGCAACATCGACGACCTCGTGTTCAGCCAGGACGGTCAGATCGAAGCGGTCGTGATCGGCGTTGGCGGCTTCCTCGGCATCGGCGCCAAGGCTGTGGCCGTCGACTTCAGCTCGCTCGAGTTCACGCTCGCGGCGGACAACACCGAACGTTGGGTGCTGCCCACCACTGCCGACGCTCTGAATGCCGCCCCCGAGTTCGTCTGGGAAGAAGATGAGCCCGCCGACGTGAACGCCGAGGGCAACGCCACCGATGGCGGCGCCATGGCTCCGGCAGACCCGGCTGCGGGCGGTGCAATGGCCCCGGCTGACCCGGCAATGGCACCGGCCGACCCGGCCACGGCACCGGCCGACCCGGCAATGGCTCCGGCTGACCCGGCTGCGGGTGGCGCGATGGCTCCGGCTGACCCGGCCATGGCTCCTGCTGCCGGCACCGATGGTGCTGCCGTGGGCATGCCGCGCGAAGGCTACAACACGGTCGAGGTCGACGCCCTGACCGCTGAGAACCTCACCGGTGCTACCGTTGTTGGCCCGAATGGCGAAGACATTGCCGAGGTCGGCGACATCCTGCTCAGCCAGGACGGTCAGATCGAAGCGATGCTGATCGACTTCGGCGGCTTCCTCGGCATCGGCCAGAAGCGCGTGGCTGTCGGCATGGACAATCTGGAGTTCGCCGCCAACGAGAACGGTGACCTGGTGATCTACAGCGACTTCACCCAGGAGCAGCTGGAAGCCGCTCCGGAATACGACGAGGCCGCTTACACCAACGACCCGGAAAGCTTCCGCACGCTCGACCAGTAATCGAGCCGGTGCACCGCACCGAGCGGAACTGACTGCATAGTCAATGGGGTCGACCTGCGGGCCGGCCCCCTTTCTTGTATAGGAGATCGCCATGCTGCGCCTTGCTGCCACCGCCGCCGTGCTGGCGCTGGTTCCCACTGCCGCGTTCGCCCAAGCTACTCCGTCGAGCTCAAGCCAATTGGAAGCGAGCGGGCTGACGCCGCCGACCGTGCTGTCGCAGGGCTACTCGGCACGCGGTGAAGACGTGCTGGTGACGCAACTGCTCGGCCAGACCGTGTGGACGGCTGTGGGAGACGAGGGCGAGGAAATCGGCACCATCAACGACATGGTGGTGACGTCCGGCGTCGGCGTTTCCGCAGTCGTGATCAGTGTCGGCGGCGTTCTGGGCGTCGGCGCCAAGGACGTCGCGGTAGCGTTCGACCAGTTGACCTGGGCGGAGCGCGAGGACGGCAGCCGCCGCTGGGTGCTGGCCGTGGCACCCGACGCGCTGGCCACCGCACCGGCCTTCATCTGGGGCGACAGCGAGGCGGTAACTGGCGAGCCTGCCCTGTCTCCGGCCGAGGAGGAAGCCCAGCTGGAGGATGGCGATCCCAACGCCACCCCGGTCGATCCGGAGCTGACCACTGACCAGCCGGAAGCCCGGGCCGCGCCGGGAGACCGCGAAGGCCTCACAGCGATCGACGCAACGGAGTTCCAGCCAGAGCAACTGCGGGGCGTCGGCGTCTATGGCATCAACGACGAGCTGATCGGCTCGATCAGCGATGTCGTGCTCAACCCGGACGGCACCGTGGACGCGGTTATCGTCGATGTCGGCGGCTTCCTCGGCCTCGGCGCCAAACCGGTGGCCGTCGGCTCGGACAACCTCACCATTTCCGAAGACGTCGCCGGCCAGCGCTACCTGTTCATCAGCACGACGCGCGAACAGCTCGAGGCGCAGCCGCCATTTGATCCGGCCACCTACGAGGCTGAGCGCAACACGCAACGGCTGGTGGTCACCCCCTGAGGCGGGTGACTACTTCCGGGAGAACCGCAGGCGGGCGATCTCGTCGTACTGGTCCTGCTCGACCTTGAGCTGCTCGGCGGTTTCGCGCTGATGCTCGCGCTGGTCGAGCAGTTCGACCTTCTTGAGATCCTCGAGCGCCTCGGCCAGCGCGTCCTGCGCAGCCTCGAGCTTGCCCTTCATGTCGTTGGCGGAAGCCAGCAGGTTGTCGCGGCGGGTGGACGCCGCCTTGGCAAAGGTCGAATAGGCGAAGTGGGCGACATCGGAGATGCCGGTCTTCTGGTGCTCGATTTCGATCTGCTGGTCGAGTTCGCTAGCCATGCGCTCGAAATCGTTGATCATCATCTCGATCTGCGCGACCTGACGGCGCTTCTCGTCCACCTGGAACTTCTTGAGCCGGATGAGGCTTTCGCTGCGCGATTTCAAGACCTGTACTCCTTACACACCAAGTCAGTCCGGGGCGCCGATCCCATCGCGCCCCTAGTTCCCCGCACCTGCCTCGCCCACGATCGCCGACAGCATCTGATAGCCTTCGGCAATCGAGGAGATTTCCTCCCGGTCCTGGTTCAAGAACGCTTCCAGGGCCGGATGGAAGGCAATGGCGCGGTCCACCTGCGGATCTGACCCTTTCCGGTAAGCCCCCAGCCGGATCAGTTCCTCCATGTCCGAATAAAGGGACATGAGCTCCCGCGCTCCCGCCAGCACCGGCCGCAAATCAGGCGGCACGCATCCAGGCATGGTTCGCGAGATGGACCTCAACACGTTTACCGCCGGGTAGCGACCCCGCTCGGCAATGCCGCGCTCCATCACGATGTGCCCGTCGAGAATGCCGCGTACGGCATCCGCAATGGGCTCATTGTGATCATCACCTTCGACCAAAACGGTAAAAAGACCGGTAACGGAACCGGTCGAAGGTGTTCCCGGTCCCGCCCGCTCGAGCAGCCGCGGCAGTTCGGTGAACACCGTCGGCGGGTAGCCCTTGGCCGTTGGTGGTTCACCAATGGCGAGGCCGATCTCGCGCTGCGCCATGGCAAAGCGGGTCAGCGAGTCCATCATGCAGAGCACACGCCGGCCCTGATCGCGGAAGTATTCGCTGAGCGACAAAGTGAGATAGGCGGCCTGGCGGCGCATCAGCGCGGCCTCGTCGGAGGTGGCGACCACGACCACCGCCCGCTCCAGACCCTTCTCACCCAGATACTCCTGGATGAACTCGTGCACCTCGCGCCCGCGCTCGCCGATCAGGCCGATCACTGCAACGTCGACGTCGGTATTGCGCGCCAGCATTGACATCAGCACCGACTTGCCCACGCCCGAACCAGCAAAGATGCCCATGCGCTGCCCCTCGCACATGGTGGTGAAGGTGTTGAGGACGCGCACGCCCAGGTCCAGCGGATCGCCCACGCGCACGCGGTCATGTGCCGCCAGCGGATCCTGCTTGAGGGGATAGGCAGCAGCGCCGCGCGGCAGCGGCCCCTTGCCGTCGATAGGCTCGCCTTCGGCGTTGACCACCCGACCAAGCCACTCATTGGCGGGAAACACGCTGCCGTCGTGGCGCAGGAACACGGCGCGGCACCCGAGCCGCACTCCGGCAACTTGCCCAAACGGCAGGCAGAGGGCATGACCGTCGCGGAAGCCGATGATCTCGGCGCCGAGCTGCTGGCCGTCCACCGTGTCGATGCGCACGCGTCCGCCGACGCGCAGTTCCCGCACCGGGCCGACGACCTCGAGCAACAGTCCCTGGACCGACTTGACGCGGCCGAACACCTCGATGTCGTCGATGCCATCGATCGCTGAGATCAGCGCCTTCATGCCGCCTCGGGTCCCTGCCCCAATTATGGTTTCCCCGCCTGCTCGAATCGGGGAGAGCAGCGAATCACACGGTAACCCACTGTTAAGCAAAAAGCGCTATTTGGAGCTTTGGGACCATTCCGCCGTCGTCGCCGCCGCTTTGCGTCCAACTCCCGGACATCGCCACAATTGCTTGAGTCTGCAGAGTCGCATGCAGGGCTTTCTTAAACCATTTTATTAAGATGATAACGACACTTTTTGGTAGCATTTTCAGTAAGTTATACTTAATTCACCCTAACGACTTTTGCACCTTGCCCAACCGAATTAAACTTTGTTAACTATTTGGGCTTAGGGTTCAGTCATATCCAGTACGGGTTGGGCATGAGGTGGCTCCCTCATGTGTTCCAGCAGGAACGAATGACAAGGGGAATATAATGCGGGTACTCCTTATCGAGGACGACAGCGCGACTGCGCAGAGCATCGAACTGATGCTGAAGTCCGAAAGCTTCAACGTCTACACCACCGACCTCGGTGAAGAAGGCGTCGATCTCGGCAAGCTCTATGACTATGACATCATTCTGCTGGATCTGAACCTGCCGGACATGAGCGGCTACGAGGTGCTGCGGACTCTGCGCGTCGCCAAGGTGCAGACGCCGATCCTCATCCTCTCGGGGCTCGCCGGCATCGAGGACAAGGTCCGCGGCCTCGGCTTCGGTGCCGATGACTACATGACCAAGCCCTTCCACAAGGACGAGCTCGTGGCCCGCATCCACGCCATCGTCCGGCGCTCCAAGGGCCATGCGCAGTCCGTCATCCAGACCGGCGAGCTAACCGTCAACCTCGACACCAAGACGGTGGAAGTTGTCGGCCAGCGGGTGCACCTGACGGGCAAGGAATACCAGATGCTGGAGCTGCTTTCGCTCCGCAAGGGTACCACCCTGACCAAGGAAATGTTCCTCAACCACCTCTATGGCGGCATGGACGAGCCCGAGCTGAAGATCATCGACGTCTTCATCTGCAAGCTCCGCAAGAAGCTTTCCGTCGCCACCGGTGGCAAGAATTACATCGAGACCGTCTGGGGCCGCGGCTATGTGCTGCGCGAGCCCGACGAGAGCGAAGCCTACAGCGAGAACGTCGCCTGACCTGACGGCGACGCTGCCATTGAAAGCCCCGTGCCCCACGCACGGGGCTTTGTTGTTTGTGCCGCGCCCTGCCGAGGGCTGGCCCGGAACCCCGTTTCCGGGCTAGCGTTCTCGCAGGTGAATGCCTTGGGGGGAAATCATGGCCACTGACCTGTCCAAACGCCTGCGTGAGCCGCTGGTCCTCGTCATCCTGGTGATCGCGGTTGCCGGATGGCTGGCGTTCCTGGCCATGTGGATCAATGCTGCCAGCCAGCACAATGACCAGCAGCAGCAGCTTGCGGCCTTAACTGCCGAACGCGACCAGGTGGCCGGCCATCTGGCCGATCTGCAGACAGCGGCGGGTGACCTCGAGGCCCTCTCCACCCAACGCGCCACAGCGCAGCGGGAGTCCACCGCCGCCACCGCAGCCGCCGAGGCCGCACGGGCCGACCTTGCGGCGAGAACCGGTGAACTCGACAGTGTGACGGCCGATCTTGAAGCACGCCGCGCGGAACTCGGCGCCCTCGAAACCCAGCTTGCCGAGGCCAAGACGCAGGTCACGACCCTCGCCGACCAGCAATCGAGCCTCCAGGCCGAGATCGACAGCGCCAACCAGCAGTTGACGGACGTCGGCGCGCGGCTGGAGGAGGCTCGCCGCCAGGAGCAGACGGTGACTGCAAACGTCGCCAAGCTGGCCGAGGAAGCAGCCACCAGCACCGCATCCCTGGCCGACACACAGACCAACCTGCAGGCGGCCCGCCAGCAATTGACGGAGGCGCAGACCCAGCTTGCCGATCTCGCCAGCCAGACGGAAACCGCCGGCACCGAACTCGCCACTCTCCAGCAACAGGTCGGCGAACTGGAGACACGTCGGGAGCAACTCGCCAATGAGGTCGCCGGCTACGAAAGCCAGCGCGCCGACCTGCAGCCGCAGGTGGAGACCCTGACGCAGACTTTGGCCCAGCGCAGCTCCGAACTGGAGGCGCTCGAGCAGCGCATCAGCGGCGCCATCAGCGAGGCAGATGCCGCCGCCAGGACCGGCGCGTTCCGGGTATCGGGCGAAGGCGAAGCGCGGGGGATGACCCTGACGCTTGATGCCGACGGCCGCTTCACGCTCCAAGATCGGATCGGGCGGCAGGTCAGCGGCAGCTACACGCTGGACAACAACCAACTCATTCTTTCCGATGCCACAGGAGCCGTCGGCAGCGCGACGTTTCCCATGAGCTGCCCGGTCACCAGCACCGAAGGCGGTCTTACCGTCGGCGAAGCGGAAGGATGCGTGTTGGCGGGGCTGGAGTTCAGCCGCAACTGACCGCCGGACAGATGGCTGTCGATTCACTCGACAGCCATTCGTCGTCTCCACGACAGCGCATCTTGTGCCAGAGGAGACAACAATGCTTCGCACAATCATCGTCGCCGGCGTCCTCGCCAGCGCCGCCCCTGCATTAGCCCAATCCGCACCGGTCGGCGACTATGCCGACGTCAACGGCATGCGGATGTACTATGAAGTGTCGGGCGAGGGTGACCCGCTGGTGGTGCTTCACGGCGCCTACATGAACATCGACACCATGGGCGAGATCATCCCGAGGCTGGCCGAGACCCACACGGTCTACGCCCTGGAATTCCAGGGACATGGTCGCACCAACAACATCGACCGGCCGATCACCTACCCCAATCTCGCCAGCGACGTGGCTGCCTTCATGGACGCCGTCGGCCTCGAGAAGGCGGACGTGTTCGGCTATTCCATGGGTGCGGCAGCCGGCCTGCGGCTTGCCATCGACTACCCGGACAAGGTCGACCAACTGGTTGCGGCCTCCGTTGCCTATGACGCCTCCGGCTGGCAGCCCGCGTTCACCGCCATGATCCCGACAATGACAGCCGACATGTTCGTCGGTGGACCCATGGAAGAGGAGTGGAAGCGGCTGGCCCCCGAGCCCGAGGGGTTCCGGACCTTTGCCGAGCGTCTGATCCAACTGGAGAAGGAGCCGATGGCCTGGGAGAAAGAGGTCAGGGCACTGGCCACCCCCGTGCTCATCATTGCCGGTGATGCCGACGTTTCGACGCTGGAGCACACGGTGGCACTGTTCCGGCTCTTGGGCGGGGGCGTGATGGGCGACATGGGCGTGCCGCTGCCGGCCTCGCGCCTCGCCATCCTGCCGGCGACCTCGCACACCGCGGTCATCAATCAGGTCGAGCTGCTGCACGGCTTCATCGAACCCTTCCTTACGGGCGAAACCCCCAAGGGCATGTTCGACCAGCAAAGGCCTTGACGACCCGCGCCCGGCGCGGTGCATCCTTGCTGCATGAGCACCGCAGCCGAGACGCACCGCGCCATCACCACCGTGTTCAAGGTCGAGCAGGCCCGGCTGATCGCCGGGCTGACCCGCATGGTCCGCGACATCTCCCTGGCCGAGGAACTGGCGCAGGAGGCACTGCTGGTTGCCCTCAAGACCTGGCCGGAAACCGGGGTGCCCCGCAACCCCGGCGCCTGGCTCACCCAGGCAGCCAAGCGCAAGGCGATCGACTATTTCCGCCACCGCAAGATGGCCGCCACCAAGCTCGAGGAAGTCGGGCGCATCATCGAGGACGACGCACCGGACACGGAGGCGGAAATCCACGCGGCGCTCGATGAGGATGTGGGTGACGATCTCCTGCGGCTGATCTTCACCTCCTGCCATCCGGTGCTGCCGCCGGAATCGCGCGTTGCGCTGACGCTGCGCCTGCTCGGCGGGCTGACCACCGAAGAGATCGCGCGGGCGTTCCTTGCCAACGACACCACCATCGGCCAGCGCATCGTCCGCGCCAAGAAGACCATTGCCGATGCCGGGGTGCCGTTCGAGGTGCCGCGGGGGCCCGAGCGGCGGGAGCGGCTCGCCTCGGTGCTCGGGGTGATCTACCTGATCTTCAACGAAGGCTATTCGGCAACCGCCGGCGAGGACCTGATCCGGCCACAGCTGTGCCAGGAGGCGATGCGGCTCGGCCGGGTGCTCGCCGGACTGATGCCGGACGAGTCGGAAGTGCACGCCCTGGTGGCGCTGATGGAGATCCAGGCCTCGCGCACCGCCGCCCGTACCGACAGCCGGGGCCAGCCGGTGCTGCTGCTGGACCAGGATCGTTCGCGCTGGGACCAGTTGCTGATCCGCCGCGGGCTGGCGGCGCTCCAGCGGGCAGAGGCACTGGGCGGCGCCGACCAGCCATACGCCCTCCAGGCGGCCCTCGCCGCGTGCCACGCCCGCGCCCGCCGAGCCGAAGACACGGACTGGCGGCGGATTGCGGCTCTCTACGAGCGGCTGGTGGAGGTGATGCCGTCACCGGTGGTGGAACTGAACCGGGCGGTCGCGGTGTCGATGGCAGACGGGCCGACGGCAGCCTTGGCGATCGTCGATGGCATCCGCGACGAGCCGGCGTTGAGGAACTACCATCTGCTCTACGGCGTGCGCGCCGACCTGCTCGGCAAGCTGGGGCGTCACGAGGAGGCAGCGGCCGAGTTCCGCAAGGCGGCGGACCTGACGCGCAATGAGCGCGAGCGGGCCCATCTGCTGGCCCGGGCGGAGGAGCTGCGGGCTTAGGCCGCTTCGGCCAGGTCGAACTTTGATTCGAGGATCTGCCGGTCGAACGGCTTCATCATGTAGTCGCTGGCGCCGGCCTTGAGGGCCATGGCGATGGCGCCGATGTCATTCTCGATGGTGCAGTAGACCACGTGCGGCTTCTCGCCACCGACAAAGGCACGGAGCAGCTTGAGAAATTCTAGCCCTGTCATGATCGGCATGCTGGCATCGAGCAGGATGGCATCCGGCATTTCCTGCCGGCACTTGTCGAAGGCTTCCTGCCCGTCCTCCGCTTCGTCCACGATATAGTCGAGGTCTTCGAGGATGCGGCGCGCCACTTTGCGCACCACGCTCGAGTCATCGACAATCAGGCAGGACTTCATCTGGGGGACGGGCTCCGCAGAAGCTAACGCTCGTCACCACAATGACAGCAACCTGCTACGGAATGGTTAGCAGGGTGCTGACGTTTCCCAACTACTCCGCCGCCTCGGCCTCGGCGGCCACCGGCTTCGGCGTGGCGCGGAAGAAGAACTGGTCGTTCTCGAGCCCGATCTCGATCTCCATGTCGGTCATGCGGGCGAGCAGACCGGTATAGAAGGGCTGGATGCCCCGGGCGTCGACCGCGCCCTCCTCCGGAGTGCCGGCGAGCAGGCCGGCTGCGCCGGAAGGGACCAAGGTCTTCTGGCGCTTCTCCGGATCGGAGCGGGAGGTGAACTCGAACTTCTCCTGGCCAGCCTCACCGGTGATGCTGGCCGTGACAACGCCGCCGCGCGGCACAGAACCGGCCGCGATCAGCAGCATGTTCATGAACAGCTTGGCCTTGTGCTTGGGCAGCAGGATCAGCGGCGCGTTCCACTGGAGTTCGGCCTTTTCGATCTCGAACAGCAGCTGCGCCACCCGCTCGCACTCGCGCGTGTCGATGTCGGTGCCGGTGGTTGAGGAGGCACCATAGGCAAGGCGGGCGAACTCGAGCTTGGCGCGGCTCTGCTTGGCAGCGCTGGCGATGAGGTCGCGTGCACCCTCGGCCATCTCGGTCTGCGACGGGTCGGTCAGAACTTCGAGCCCGTTGCCGATGGCACCGATGGGATTGATGAGGTCGTGGCAGACCCGGCTGCACAGCATGGCAGCGAGGTCGGTAGCCTTGAGCTCGATGATGTCGGCCATCGGCAGCATCTCCAGAATCAGTTCGATCAGACTTTAGAGACACGCATAGCCGATGTGGACAGCAAATTCCCGCACTGGTCTCAGTTGATCGACAGGTTGCGCGACAGCTCCGGCCAAAGTGCCTCGGCGCGGGCGGCGGCGGCATCGGGCGCCATCAGGAAGGCCTCGCGGTTGGCCGCCGAGAAGAACAGGTAGAGCCGCTGCTTGAACACCGCAAAGAACCGCGGGTCGCTGTCCGACACGAAACCCCGCGCCACCCCCATGCCGTCGTGTCCCCCGAACTGGGGTGCATACACCTCCGGCGCGCGGGCAAAAACATCGCGATTGGCTGGCGAAGAAAAGTACCACGGCACGTTCTGCCAGGTGAACACGAACTCCGGCCGGCCGGGCACCAGTTCGTTCTGGGTGAAGTAGGCCACAGGATCGGCACCGCCCAGTGCACTGCCGGTGAGCGGATCAGTGACGATCAACGTCACCACAGACTGCGCCCGCACCGGGGTGATTGCGGCGGAAACCGCGCTCAGAAGCGGCAAAACCAAGGCGATCATGGTTAAGATTTGTTTAGACGTTTGCGTCATCATCGTCTCGAATGATCGGCACCGCGCCAGTCTGGCTCACAGACCCTTAGGCCTTCGTAACCGGCGGGCGATCACGGGAGAACCACATGCTCAACCGCTTCGCTCTTGCTCTTGCGCTCCTGCTCGGTCTGGCCGCTCCATCCCTGGCGCAAGGCTCGCTCAGCGACAGCTATTCCGGCGAAGAGCTGGTCGAGAGCGGTCGTGAGTTCTTTGGTTCGGCGGCGCAAGGCCTCGCCTCCGTCGTCGAGCGGGCGGTGTCGCAGTTCGGCCTGCCCAACGGTTACATCCTCGGCGAAGACGCCGGCGGAGCGCTGTTTGCCGGCGCGCGCTATGGAGAGGGAAAGCTCTTCACCCGCAACGCCGGCCAGTATTCGGTGTACTGGCAGGGGCCCTCGATCGGTTTCGATATCGGCGGCGATGGCTCCAAGGTGATGATCCTGGTCTACAATCTCAACCAGATCCAGGACGTCCTGGGCCGCTTTGCCGGTGTTGACGGGTCGGCCTATGTGTTCGGTGGGTTCGGCATGACGGTGGCCAAGCGCGCCAATGTCGTCATGGTGCCGATCCGGTCCGGTGTCGGAGCCCGGCTTGGGATCAATGTCGGCTACCTGAAGTTCACCGCAGAGCCGACTTGGAACCCCTTCTGAGCCGGCGCGTCTAGCCCACGACCGGCGCAAATGCTGGCGCCGGGCGGCGCAGTCTGGCAGATAGGGACCAAGGCGCGGCGAGGCGCCGTCCGGAGATCGGCGGATGCTCATCGAGAACATCATGTATTTCGCGCTCGGCTTCTTCGCCGCCGGGCTGCTGGCGCTGGTGCTCTTGCCGGCGGTGTGGAAGCGCGCCGTGCGGCTGACCCGCCGCCGCATCGAGGCCGCGACCCCGATCACGCTTGCCGAGTTCCGTGCCGACAAGGACCAGTTGCGCGCTGAATTCGCACTGACCACCCGCAAGCTCGAACAGACCATCGAAACGCAGCGCGCGCGCCTCGCAGAGCAGCTCGCCGAGGTCAATCAGGCACGAGCCGATACGGGCGCGATGAAGCTGGAACGCCAGCGCTTTGCTGCCGAACTGGCAGAGCGCGATGTGCGGGAGGATGCGCTCCGGACCGAGTTGGCCGAGACGGAACGGCAGCTGGCCGACCTGGCGCAGCAATTGCGCATGCGCGAACGCGAACTGGAGGCGCGCCTCGCCGAACTGAGCGAACTGCGCGACACCGTGCGCGGCGACGCTCCCGCAAGCCTCGACGTCGATGGTCAAACCCTCACCGGCGAGTACGACGATGACGTCGAGCGGTTGACCACCGCCCTCGCCATCGAGCGCAAGCGCAGCTCCTTCCTCGAAGAACAGGCTCGCGACCTTGTCGCCCGGCTGGAAAACTCCGATCGCCGGAGCGCCGAGGCCACAGCCGCCATCGCCCAGATGCGCGAGGCCCTCTCCAGCCGTGATGAACGCAAGGCCGCCGCAGAACTGGAGGCCGCCGAGGCCCGCATTGCGAGCGCTGAAAACCGCCTCAAGGAAATTCTTGGCGAGGAACAGCCTGCCGCCGCCGCAGCGGCGCCCTCGCTGGCGCAAACGCTGGGCGATGCGGATGCGCTGGACGCACTGCGCGCCATGGTGCTGGGCGTGGAAAGCACTATCCTGGCCAGCGACACGGCCGACACGGCTGATCTTCGCAACCGCCTCGGCGAAATCGCTATCCGCGTCAGCCGCGTCGTTTATGCCGCCGATACGGAAGCGGTAGCCCCCGAGCGCGAGGAGAGCCTGTTCGACCGGGTCCAGCGCTTTGCCGACGAGGACCTCGAGAATGAGGACACCGAGGACCCCCAGCGCCGCGTGTCCGAACGAATGACGGCGCTGCAGGAAATCCTCGGCCGCTAGGCACTACTCGGCGCCGATGACCACCCGGCGCAGTTCCTGGCCGCCGACGTGGTCGAACAGCACCAGCACAGTCTCGCCACCAGCGCGATAGGTGACGTTGATGGCGCCCTCGGCAACCACGGCGGACACCACCTCGGCCCCGGTCGGCACGGCTACGGCTTCCGCGACAACTGTTGGCGGCGCATCGCGCATCACCCGATAGACAAGCGCGAAGCCAATCGCCATAAAGCCCAACAGCAGGACGCCGATGGCTACGCCAAACGAGCGGCGGGCCCTGCGCATCAGCGCCATCGCTTCCGGCGAGAGCGCCTCGGCTTCCGGCCCGGTGCCGGTCTTTTCAGGATCATGCATGGCGGAAGACACCGAATTCGAGTTCGAGGGCGAGCCCGTCACCGTTGCGGTCGACGAAGCCCTGGCGGGGGGTCGGCTGGATGCGGTGCTGGCTGGCGAACACACGCTGTTGAGCCGCAACCGGATCAAGGACCTGATCCTGAACGGCGCCGTTACCATCGACGGCCGTCCGGTCAGCGAACCCAAATACCGGCTCAAGGCCGGCGAGACAATCGTGCTTCTGGCCCCCCCTCCCGAGGATGCCGAGCCGGAGCCAGAAGATATTCCGCTCGATATCCTGCACGAAGACGACCACCTGATCGTCATCAACAAGCCTGTCGGCATGGTCGTGCACCCCGCTCCTGGGTCACCCAACGGCACGCTGGTCAATGCACTGCTGTTCCACTGCGGTGACAGTCTCAAGGGCATCGGCGGCGTCAAGCGCCCGGGAATCGTCCATCGGCTCGACCGCGACACCTCCGGGGTGATGGTCGTTGCCAAGACCGAGCAGGTGCACCGCCATCTTGCAGAGCAGTTCGCCGACCATGGCCGCACGGGCCCGCTGCACCGCGCCTACACCGCCTTTGCCTGGGGCATGACCGAGTCCGCCCGCGGCACGGTCGATGCCCCGCTCGGCCGCGACAGCAACAATCGCCTCAAGCAGGCGGTGCGCAAGGACGGGCGTGAAGCAATCACCCACTACATGGTCGAGGCCCGCTATGGCGGTGACGGCTGGGACATCACCCGGCTGGTCTGTCAGCTGGAGACCGGCCGCACCCATCAGATCCGGGTTCACATGGCGCATATCGGTCACCCTTTGGTCGCCGACAGCGTTTACGCCTCCGGATACGCAACCAAGGTCAACAAGCTGCCCGAAGATGTGGGCACCCCGGTCCGCAGTCTTGGTCGTCAGGCCCTGCATGCGGCCGAACTGGGGTTCGAGCATCCCGCAACGGGTGAGGAGATGTTGTTCGAGGCCGAACTGCCGGACGATCTGGCAGCCTTGGAGGCGGCACTGGAACCGTATGATCGCGCTTTCGCCTGACCACTGCGCTTCAGAAAAACAGTGTGGAACCAAACGCGAAATTCCGCATTGTACCTCTCTTACAATAGCCTCATTGCGTCCTATATATAATCATCGTCAGTTGCCGATGGGTCGTCAGCGGCCGTTGGCGACGGCGCGATCTGCCCGCGTTGCGGGGGAACATGAAAGGGGGTGCGTCCATGGCCCAGCAGTCCAATCTTCCGGTTCTCTCTTCTGAAGGCGGCCTCAGCCGCTATCTGCAGGAAATCCGCAAGTTCCCGATGCTCGAGGCGAACGAGGAGTACATGCTCGCCAAGCGCTACCAGGAGCATGAAGATCCCAGCGCCGCCCACAAGCTCATTACGAGCCACCTGCGTCTCGTGGCCAAGATCGCCATGGGCTATCGCGGTTACGGCCTGCCCATCTCCGAAGTGATTTCGGAGGGCAATGTCGGCCTCATGCACGCGGTGAAGCGGTTCGAGCCCGAAAAGGGCTTCCGCCTCGCCACCTACGCGATGTGGTGGATCCGTGCGGCAATCCAGGAATACGTCCTCCGCTCGTGGAGCCTGGTGAAGATCGGGACCACTGCCGCCCAGAAGCGGCTGTTCTTCAACCTGCGCAAGGTGAAGGGGCAGATTGCCGCCCTCGAGGAAGGGAGCCTGCATCCCGATCAGGTGAAGCAGATCGCCACCACGCTCAACGTGACCGAGCAGGACGTGGTGCAGATGAACGCCCGCCTCAGCGGCGACGCCTCGCTGAACTCGCCGATGCGCGCCGATGAAGGCTCGTCGGAGTGGCAGGACTGGCTCGTCGACGACACGCCGAGCCAGGAAACCGCGCTGGGCGAGTCGCAGGAGTTCAGCGAACGCATGGGCCTGCTGACCGGCGCGATGGACGTCCTGAACGAGCGGGAGCGGGCGATCTTCCAGGCGCGCCGCCTGCAGGACAACCCGTCAACGCTCGAAGAACTGGCGCAGCAATACGACGTCAGCCGCGAGCGCATTCGCCAGATCGAGGTGCGTGCCTTCGAGAAGGTTCAGGATGCGGTGAAGAAGGCGGCAGCGGCGAACTGAGCCGCGCTATCTGAACGCGATCACAGCCCGGCTCCGGCCGGGCTGTTTTTGTTTGGAGCCTGGCTCAGGCCAGCGTCCACCAGGTCCCAGAGCCGCTCACGACCGAGGATCAGGAGCCACGGCACCGCATCGCTGGGTACGATCTCCACCGGGCCGCCAAGCCCCTCGTTGGAGGTACCGAGCAGGCCGCCGGGGCGGAGATACAGGCCATCGAGCGGGTAGAGCAAGCCGCTGGAATGGCTGAAACCGATCGGCTCGAGCGGGTGAATGGAGACGCGCTCATGCAGCCCCGCTTCGAAGTGGACAGGCCCGACAACGGCCAGGGCCACATCCACCTCATCCACCAGCAGCAACCGGCGCCTCGGCGCGTATTCCAGCACGGCGCTCAGCGCTGCCAGCGTGTGGTCGAGGCGCTTGCCCGTCATGCCGAGCGCCAGGGTCACCGGCGCGGCGGTGGAGTAGAGCGCCTTCTGGAAATCCGTGGTGATCTGTTCGGGGATGTGACGCACCAGAGTGCGCTGCTCCCAGGCAGCCCGATCGGCAAGTGAATCGAGGTCTCCCACCACCGCTGCGGGCAGCAGCCCGGCTGAGGCGATGGTGTCTGCGCCGCCATCGGCACCGACCATCGCCACCCCACGCTCCGCCAGTTCGCGCAGCAGGGCGGGTTCGACCACGCCGCCTCCGACAATGGCCAAAGGGCCGTCGAACCGCAGGACTGGGGCGGCCGCCCCCGATCGGACTTGCACTGTCACGGAACGCTCATTAAACGTGGGCTCGTCTCGCTGGGGTGTTCCGGATCGACCGGAGCTGAGAGTTACCCATTGAACCTGAACCAGGTCATGCTGGCGGAGGAAGTTCGAGATGGCAAGGGCGCCACCGAGCGTTCCGACCATTGACACATCCCTCAACGCATGACCGCAACACGAAGGGATGAGCCATGCTCAACGCCACCCGCCTCGCTGCTGCGGTCCTTCTCGGACTGGGCGCTACGCCGATTGCTGCCGAGGAAGTGCCGATCCTCACCATCTACACCTATGACGGCTTTGCCGCCGAATGGGGACCGGGCCCAGGGCTCAAGGCCGGCTTCGAGGCCATCTGCGGCGGCTGCATCGTCGAGTTCGTCGCCGCCGACTCCTCGATCGGCACGCTGCGCCGGGTGCAACTCGAGGGCGACACCACCGAGGCCGACCTGATCGTCGGGCTCGACACCGCCATTGCCGGTGAGGCGCGGGCCACGGGCCTGTTTGCCGAGCACGGGCTTGAACTCGACGGGCTCACGGTGCCGGGCGGCTGGAGCGACCCGACCTTCGTGCCGGTGGACTACGCCCACTTCGCCTTCGTCTACGACACCGACACGGTGACCACCCCGCCGCAGTCGTTCGAGGAGCTGATCGCGCTGCCGGAAGACTTCAAGATCGTCATTCAGGATCCCCGCTCGGCCACTCCAGGCATGGGTCTGGTGCTGTGGGTGAAGGCCGCCTACGGCGACCGCGCCGCCGAGATCTGGCAAGGCCTGAAGCCGCACATCCTCACCGTCACCCGCGACTGGAGCGAGAGCTACAATCTGTTCCTGTCGGGCGAAGCGGACATGGCGCTGTCCTACACCACCTCGCCCGCCTACCACATCGTCGCCGAAGACGATGATACCGTCCATGCGGCGCTGTTCCGCGAGGGGCACTTTCCGCAGACCGAGGTCGCGGGGATCCTTGCTTCTTCCGACAAGCAGAAGCTTGCGGGCGAGTTCCTGGCCTACCTCG
This sequence comes from Pseudomonadota bacterium, assembly GCA_023431205.1. Classification (GTDB taxonomy): domain Bacteria; phylum Pseudomonadota; class Alphaproteobacteria; order Rhizobiales; family Devosiaceae; genus Devosia. Next base: position 24,501 of record JAEYXQ010000026.1, read on the forward strand.
CCTCGCCGGACGGACAGGCGATCATTCCGACCACCAACTGGATGTTCCCGGTGGTGGATCTGGGGAGCGACCTCGACCCTGCCTTTGCCGGCCTGCCGCAGCCGGAGGAGACGCTGAGCTTCACCGACGAAGAGATCGAAGCCAACGCCGACGCCTGGATCGAGGAAATGCTGACCGCGATCCAGTGACTCTCCAGCCTCCTCCCCGGCTCAGGAGCGAGGCAGTTCCCGAGTGACCATGCCCACCCTGCCCCGTCGACCCATCCGAGTTGCCATCGCCGCGGCGGTCGCCATTGCGATCGCCGGGCTGATCGTAGCCGTGTTCTGGTCGATTCTCGGCGCCGCTGCGGACGCAAGCCGCTCCCGCATCGACATCCCGCACCTGCTGCGGATGACGGCGCTGCAGGCCGGCCTGACCATGGTCCTCTCACTGGCAGTGGGCATGGCGCTGGCCTGGAGCCTCAATCGCCTGCGGTTCTGGGGGCGTGAACTCGTGGTCGGGCTGTTTGCGGCTGCCATCGTTACCCCGGGCATGGTGATGGCCTTTGGCCTCCTTGCCATCTGGGGGCGCAACGGCTGGATCAATCGCGCCAGCGAAGCCTTGTTCGGCGCGTCGCTCGGCAATCCGGCCTTCGGGCTGTCGGGAATCCTCCTGGCCCATGTCGTCCTCAATGGCGCCTTTGCCGCCCGCATTCTTTTGGCGCGCCTCGACTCCATTCCCGCTGCGCGCCTGAAAACGGGGCAGTCACTCGGGCTCGACGGGTGGCAGCGCTTCCGCATCATCGACTGGCCGGCGATGCGCGGCACCCTGCCTGGCCTGGGCGCCATCATCTTCCTTCTGGCCTTCACCAGCTTCCCCATCGTCCTGATGCTCGGTGGCGGCCCCGCCAACCAGACGCTGGAAGTGGCGATCTACTCCGCCGTGCGCCAGAACTTCGATCTCGCGGGCGCCGTCGCGCTGGCGCTGACGCAGATCGCCGTGTGCGCGGCCGTCATCCTGACCGCGTCCATTCTCGCGCCGGTGCCGACGGCGCTGGGACGCTCCGTTGCCCCGCGGTGGCGCGATGGCGCCGCGGCAAGGACGGCGCAATGGCTGATGATGCTGGCTGCGGTCACCGCCTTCGTGCTGCCGCTGCTGTCGGTGCTCGCCGACGGTCTCACCGCCGGAATAGCGGAACTGCTGTCCCGGCCGGTGTTCTGGTGGTCGGCGCTCAGCAGTTTGGTGATCGCTTCGGTGTCGGCTCTGCTGACGCTGGGGTTGGCGCTGGGCCTGGCACTCGGCAGAGCGGCAACGACCCAGCCTCTGGCGCGCACGCTGCTGGGCATGCCGCCCTACGCCTATCTCGCCGTGCCAGCCGTGGTGCTGGCCCTGGGGTTCTTCCTGCTGGTGCGCAGTGCTGGCCTGGCACCGGCACAGGCCGCGCCGGTGGTGGTGGTCCTCGGCAACAGTCTCCTCGCCCTCCCCTTCGCGATCGCCACTCTCGGCCCGCCGCTGGAAGCCATCGCGCGCACCAGGGGCAAGCTCATCCGCTCGCTCGGGCTCAGCGGAACCCGCCAGTTCCTGACGGTGGAATACCCCCTGCTCGGCCGTGACCTCGGCATCATGCTTGCTCTGGCTTTCTGCTTTTCACTGGGGGACCTGGGGGTCATCGCCCTGTTCGGCACCGAGAACTTCCAGACGCTGCCGCTGCTGATGTTCCGCAGCCTTGGCTCCTACCGAACCAATGACGCGGCCGCGGTCGCCGCCATTCTGCTGATCGGGACCATCGTGGCCTTCATCGGCCTCCCGCGCCTTGTGGAAAGGATTGCCAATGCTCGCCGCTGAAGCGCTGACCTTCGCTCATCCGGGGCAGGTCGCGCCCTACCTGTTCTCGTTCACGGCTGCACCCGGGGAAGTCACGGCCATCTCCGGCCCCAGCGGCTCCGGCAAGTCGACCCTGCTCGACCTGATTGCCGGCTTTCTCAAGCCAGCAACCGGCCGCCTGCTGCTGGACGGTGCAGATCTGCTGCCGCTCGAGCCGGAAAACCGCCCGGTGTCGCTGCTGCTGCAGTCGGAGAATCTGTTCGACCATCTGAGTGCCGGACGCAATGTGGCACTGGGCCTGCCGCGCGGCACCGCTCGTGCCGCAGGGGAACAGCTCGCCCGGGCGGCTCTCGATGAGGTCGGCTTGGCCGGTCTGGCCGGTCAACCGGCTGCCACGCTATCCGGCGGGCAGAAGCAGCGCGTCGCCCTGGCCCGGACGTTGCTGCGCGCCCGCGAAGTGCTGCTGCTCGATGAGCCCTTCTCCGCGCTTGACGATGACACAAGGCGGGAGACCCGTGCGCTGGTGGCAACGCTTACCGCGCGCCATAGCTGGCACACGATCCTTGTCAGCCATCACGCCGATGACGTCGCTGCGCTGGCCGCGCGGCACTACCGCATTGAAGCCGGACGCCTCGTCGAGGAGCAGGTCGCCTCGCGCTAGCGGATCACTCTGCCCAGGCGGTGAAGACTTCACCGAACAGCGCCTGCGCCTCTTCATCCTTCTCGAGGGTGATGATCGCGTTGCGGCCGGTCCCATAGACGATCGCCAGGTCGAGCCAGCGCCGGCTCTCCAGCAACTCGGTGTTGGTCGCAAGATCGTTCTCGGCCGCACTCAGTGCGAACAGGAACGAGTTGCCGACCACACGTGCCGAAGCGCCGACCAGCGGCGTGCCGGTCACCAGTTCCTCGTCCTTGAGCAGCACGCCGGCGACGCTGGCGATGCTGCCGCCCACGAAGCTGTCGCTCACCTGGAAGTCCACCTCCATCAGGTGGCTTGCCGGCAGGGCCGGATCGGAATTCTTGCGGATCGTGACGGCGACCGACAGGTTTCGCGCCGGAATGCTGGCGGTGCCTTCCAAAGTCGGCAGGCCGAGTTCGTCCTCCCCGCGCGACCAGTCGACCGAGCCCGAGAAGGGCACGGCGCCGGACCGCCCGTCAGCGCTGGCCTCGAGCAGCAGCGACTGGCTGCCCGCGAGGACCGCCGGATCGACGGAAGCAGCGATGTCATCGGTCCCCGGCAGCGCCTCTTCGGCGGCCGGCAGCCGTTCCTCCGACTTGATCTCGCCATTGGCGCCTATATCGGGCAGCACCGTCTCGGTGCCCTGCGGCGTGACGGCCTCCGGCGTCGGCTCCAGCCGATCGTCGATCTCCAGGCCACCGACATCGGCAGCCGGGTTGGGCGCGGTAACGGGGGCCGTGTTGCCTGGTCCGGACGTTTCTTCGGTCGGCTGCACCGGCGCATCCAGCGTCGGTGCCGGTGCCGGCAGAGCGGGCGCTGGGGTGTCAGCGACCTCGGTCACCTGCGGCTGGCCCTGGCCGAACATCTGCTCGAGATCGACATAGCCTTCGCGCCAGGCCCAGAAACCAGCGCCGCCGACACCTGCCAGCAGTACGGCAAAGACGACGAGGAAAATGGTAAGGCCGGCACCCGAGCGGGTGGCGGTCGCGTCCGCCTCGAAGGCGACGTCGGTGTCGTCCTTGCTGGGCGGCACCATGGCAAAGCCGTCGCGGCTCGTCTCCGGCGCGGGCTCGGTGGTTTCGCCGCGAGCTTCCCGATCAAGCGTCTGGATGGCGCGCTGGATGACGCCTTCAGCCTCGCTCGCCTCGTCGGGAGGCATCTCGACCTCGACTTCGCGCACGGTGGAGAGCGCCGCTTCAACGGGCGCCGCTTCCGCCATCGCCAGAGGCGATCCGGCCTGCCGTGCGACGGTGTGTTGAACCGTGGGCTCGGTCCGCGGGCCAAAGCGGACGGGATCGCTACCCGGACGGCTTGCGGCTAGCGGCGCCGGCTCACGCCGTGTTTCACTCGCCGGCGCGCGCGCAGGCGGCTCGAATGGTCGCACGTTGGAGGCGCCTGCCTCGACCCGGGGGGTGAATGTCGGTGCCGGCATTCCCCTGGTGTTCGGCACCACCGGAGTGACCTGGGCGCCGCTGGTCTGCGCCGCCTTGGCAATGATTTCCTCAATGGAGAGCTTGTTGCCAGCCTCTGGCGCGTCAGCAGGCTGCTCCGGTTCCGCCGTCAGCGGTTCCGCAGCAGGCGTTGACGCCTCAGATGCCGGAACGGGCTCTGATACCTCGGCTTCCGCCTCACTGTCCGTCACATCGTCAGCATCGGTATCCGCAACGGGGGCATGTTCCTGTGCTGGTGCCGCCACCTGCGCAGGGGGCGCGTTCCAGCTGGAGCGAGACACGGCAGGCTCTGCCGGACGAGCACCGAACGCGGCTTCGCGGCCGAGCTGGATGACCGCTTCACTGGCCTCCTGCTCGACCTGCCGAATGCAATCCTCGAGCTGCAGCCGATGCTGGGTGATCTCGCGCGCCGGTAACGGCGGCTGGATGGCCCGGAGCTGACCGACCAGAGCTGAGCGCGCCTTCTCGTAGACCGCGCGACGCGCAGACCCGTTGTTTTCCGGTAAGGCCGCGATGGCCCGGCGCAACAGCTCTTTGTAATCCGCCATCGGTTACTTGGTACTCAGGTTTCGGTGGTGTTGTAACAAAAATTCTCAGTCTTGGAACGGGTCAACCACCAGGATGGTGTCAGCCCTTTCCGGGCTCGTCGACAACAGCGCCACCGGCGCGCCGATCAGTTCCTCGATGTACCGGACATACTTGACGGCCTGCGCCGGCAGTTCGGCCCAACTGCGGGCACCAGCCGTCGTCTCCGACCACCCTTCCAGGGTCTCGTAGATCGGCTTAACGCGGGCCTGTGCTCCCATTGAGGCGGGCAAATAATCAATGCGTGAACCGTCGAGTTCGTAGCCGACGCACACCTTGATCTCCTTGAGCCCGTCGAGCACGTCGAGCTTGGTCAGCGCGATGCCGGTGATGCCCGAGGTCTTGACGGTCTGCCGCACCAGCACCGCATCGAACCAGCCGCACCGCCGCGGCCGACCGGTGTTCACCCCGACCTCGCGGCCGACGGTTGCCAGATGCCGGCCGATCTCGTCGTCGAGCTCGCACGGGAACGGCCCCTCGCCCACCCGGGTCGTATAAGCCTTGGTGATGCCGAGCACATAGCCGATGGCCGTCGGACCGAGCCCGGAGCCGGCCGCCGCCTGCCCCGCCACGGTGTTGGACGAGGTGACGAACGGATAGGTGCCGTGGTCGTTGTCGAGCAACGCGCCCTGTGCGCCCTCGAACAGAATGCGGGCACCCTCGCGGCGCTTGTCGTCGAGCACGCGCCAGACCTGATCCATGAACGGCAGGATCTGATCGGCAATCTGGGTGAGTTCGTCGTGGATGGCCGGCGGCTCGATCTCGGCAAGACCCATGCCGCGGCGCAAGGCGTTGTGGTGGGTCAGCAGGCGCTCGATCTTGCTCATCAGCGTTTCGGGTTCGCTGAGGTCCACGAGCCGGATGGCGCGACGGCCGACCTTGTCCTCATAGGCCGGACCGATGCCGCGGCGCGTGGTGCCGATCTTGAGGCCGGCATTGGCGTCCTCGCGGATGGCATCGAGTTCGCGGTGCAGCGACAGGATCAGCGGCGCATTGTCGGCAATGCGGAGCACGTCGGGCGTGATGGTCACGCCCTGCCCGCGCAGTTTTTCCATCTCGGCGACGAAGTGATGCGGATCAACGACCACCCCGTTGCCGATGACGCTGAGCTTGCCCTGCACCAGGCCGGACGGCAAAAGTGCCAGCTTGTAGCTGACCCCGTCGATGACCAACGTGTGGCCGGCATTGTGGCCGCCATGGTAGCGCACCACCACGTCGGCGCGCTCCGAGAGCCAGTCCACGATCTTGCCCTTGCCCTCGTCGCCCCATTGCGAGCCGACGACAACCACATTCGCCATTACCTAGTCCTTCTCAACCGTTCGGCGTGACGCGGCCAGCCCGACGCCCCTGGCCCCGAACCGCCACTATTTCTTTGGACGTCCGTCCTCCCGGCCGCCTTTGGTTGGCGTTTGAATACGGCCGAATAACTGCTAAGTCCGCTTGTCCTTACATCACCAAGGCGACGATGACAAAGCCGCTCGAAGCCGGAAATCGCGGCATTTATGCCCGCCTGCTGGATCAACCCTATCTCTTGCTGGTTCTGGCGCCGCTGTTCTGGGGTGGCAATGTGGTCGCGGCAAAGCTTGTGGTCGGCGAAATCGACCCGTTTCTGCTGCTGGCCAGCCGGTGCGTGCTGGCCACTGCCGTCATCCTGCCCTTCGCCTGGCGATTCCTTGGAGACGACTGGCCGGTGATCCGCCGGACCTGGTTGCTGCTGATGGCCTATGGGGCCATCGGCTACGCCCTGTTCAACGTCTTCCTCTATGTCGGCCTGCAGACCACCACCGGGGTCAACTCAGCCATCGAGCAGGCTTCCCTGCCCATGCTGATCCTGGGCGCCAACTTCATCGTCTTCCGGGTTCGCGCCCGCCTGCTGCAGATCATCGGCGTGCTCATGGCGATTTTCGGCGTGATCCTGACCGCGACACATGGTGACGCAACCCGCATCCTCACCCTCGACGTCAATGTCGGGGACGGCTTCGTCATTCTCGCGTGCCTGGCCTATACCGGCTACACGCTGGCGCTCCGCTTCCGCCCCAAGATGCACATCATGAGCTTCATGGCCGTGTCGTTCTCGGGAGCGGCGATCACCGGCGTCATCATGCTGGCGCTGTTCGGCGGCGGTCTCGGCAAGGCTGCCGAACTCGCCAGCGCCTCGCCGACCGTGTGGGCGGTGATCGCCTATATAGCGATCTTTCCCTCGATGTTCAGCCAGGTTGCCTATGCGCGCGGGGTGGAACTGGTGGGCGCCAACCGCGCCGCGCCCAGCCACAACCTCATTCCCGTCTTCGGCACGCTAGGTTCGGTGCTGATCCTCGGTGAGCGGCTGGAACTCTACCACTTCGTGGCCGCCGTCATCATCATCTGCGGGATCGTCCTGGCCGAATGGGCGGCGCGGCGGCGCTAGGCGGTGGCGAGGCGGCGTGAGGGTTCGGGGATCGAACGACCGAGATCTCGAGCGGCCTCGATCCACGCGGCAATCGCATCCTGAACGTTGCTGATGGCCTCTTCAGGAGTATCGCCGTCGCTCATGCAGCCGGGGAGGTCCGGCACAACCGCGCTGAAGCCACCACCGTCTTCCGACGGCAGCGGGGCGACAATCACCGGATATTCAAGCTTGGCCACGGCGAGCCTCCACTTCGGTCACGAAGGCGACGAGCTTGCGTATATATACGGGCTTGATCGGCCGCTTGAAAGGGACGGTGAGTATCTCGGCCATCCGTTCTTCGCTAACCTTGTAGTGTGAGCCACCACCTCTGGGCGGCTCACACCGGATGTTGTGTTCTCGGCAAAGCGCCTCGACGTCCTTGATGGTCCAACCCGATTGCGGATGTTTCCGCATCTGATCGAGCCGTGAGGTCATCTCAGAACCTGAGCGCCTTCGCCTGCTTCACGCCTTCCAGGGCGGCGATTTCTGCCAGCTGCGGCTCGGTCAGCGTGCCGTCGATCGACACCAGCGCGATCGCATCGCCGCCGACTTCGGCGCGGCCGAGGTTGAAGTTGGCGATGTTGATGCCCAGCGTGCCGAGCAGCGTGCCGAGGCGCCCGATATGGCCCGGCTTGTCCTCGTTGGTGACATAGAGCATGGACGGCGACAGCTCGGCTTCCATGTTGATGTCCTTGACCTGGATGACGCGCGGCTTGCCGTTGGCAAACAGCGTTCCGGCGATGCCGCGCGTCTGGCGCTCGGTGGTCACGGTCAGCCGGATATAGCCCTCATAGGCACCCTGCTGGTCGCGGGTGGTGGTTTCCACCGTGATGCCGCGATCCTTGGCGATCTGTGGCGCCGAGACCATGTTGATGTCGCCCAGAGAGGGCTTCAGCACGCCGTTGATGGCAGCGGCAACCATCGGGCGGATGTTGAGCCCGGCAGGCGTGCCCTCGAACTCGATCTTGACGCCCTTGATCGCTGTTTCGGTGAGCTGACCGGCAAAGGAGCCGAGCGATTCGGCGAGCTTGACCCAGGGGGTGATCAGCGGCGCTTCCTCGGCCGAGATCGAAGGGAAGTTCAGCGCGTTGGTGATCTCGCCAGTCATCAGGTAGGCCGAGATCTGCTCGGCGACCTGCAGTGCCACATTCTCCTGCGCTTCGGTGGTCGAGGCGCCCAGATGCGGGGTGCAGATGACGTTGGGCAGCTCGAACAGCGGGTTGTTGGCGGCCGGCTCCTCAAGGAACACGTCGAGCGCTGCCCCGGCCACATGGCCGGCCTTGAGGGCGTCGTAAAGAGCGGCTTCATCGATCAACCCGCCACGGGCGCAGTTGATGATGCGCACGCCCTTCTTGGTCTTGGCCAGGGCTTCGGCGTTGATGATGTTGCGGGTCGCCTCGATCAGCGGGGTATGGAGCGTGATGAAATCGGCGCGGGCGAGCAGCTCGTCCAGTTCGACCTTCTCGACGCCCAGGGTCTGCGCGCGCTCCGGCGACAGGAACGGGTCGAAGGCGATGACCTTCATCTTCAAGCCGATGGCGCGGTCGGCAACGATCGAGCCGATGTTGCCGGCGCCGATCAGGCCGAGGGTCTTGTTGGTGACTTCCACGCCCATGAAGCGGTTCTTTTCCCACTTCGACGCCCGGGTCGAGGCATCGGCCTCGGGCAGCTGGCGGGCCAGCGCCATCATCATGGCAATGGCGTGTTCGGCCGTGGTGATGGAGTTGCCGAAGGGCGTGTTCATCACGATGATGCCCTTCTTGGTGGCGGCCGGGATGTCGACATTGTCGACGCCAATGCCGGCGCGGCCGATCACCTTGAGGTTGGTGGCAGCCGAGATGATCTTCTCGGTGACCTTGGTGGCCGAGCGGATAGCAAGGCCGTCATACTGGCCGATGACCTCGAACAGCTTGTCCTTGTCCTTGCCCAGATCGGGCAGATAGTCGACGTCGACGCCATTGTCCTTGAAGATCTGGACGGCTGTCGGGCTAAGCTTGTCGGAAACGAGAACCTTGGGCATTGCGCCCTCCTGGTTTGGCTGCGGCAGCGGATTTTGGACCGCCCTGCCGCATGAATGTGAGGGAGAGCGCCCCGTAGCGAGCGGGGCGGCAACGGATCAGGCGGCAGCCTTGAGCGCGTTCAGCTCTTCGGCGAAGGCCCAGTCGAGCCAGGGCGCCAGGGCCTCGAGGTCGGACGCTTCGACCGTGGAGCCGGCCCAGATGCGCAGTCCCGAGGGAGCATCCTTGTAGGCGCCGATGTCATAGGCCACTCCGGCCTTGTCGAGCCGGGACACGATCGCCTTGGCGAAAGCGGCCTGGGCCGCATCGTCCAATCCAGTGATCGCCGGATCGACGATCGACAGGCACACCGAGGTATTGGAGCGATTGGCCGGGTTCTTTGCCAGGAACTCGACCCAGGGCGTACGCGCCACCCAGTCGGCCAGAACCTTGAAGTTGGCGTCGGCCCGGGCCTGCATGGCGCGGAGGCCGCCGATGGACTTGCCCCACTCCATCGCGTCGATGGCGTCCTCGATGCACAGCATCGAGGGCGTGTTGATGGTGGCAGCCTGGAACACTTCCTCGAGCAGCTTGCCGCCCTTGGTAAGGCGAAAAATCTTGGGCAGCGGACGATCCGGCTTATAGGTCTCGAGCCGTTCCACGGCGCGCGGCGACAGGATCAGCACGCCATGGGCCGCCTCGCCGCCGAGCGCCTTCTGCCAGGAGAAGGTAACAACGTCGAGCTTGGCAAAATCGAGGTTCTGCGCGAACGCCGCCGAGGTGGCGTCGCAGATCGTCAGTCCCTTGCGGTCGGCCGGGATCCAGTCGCCATCGGCGACACGCACGCCGGACGTCGTGCCGTTCCAGGTGAACACCACGTCGCGGTCGAACTCCACCTGCGCCAGGTCCGGCAGTTCGCCATAGGGCGCGTCGAGCACGCGCACATCGTCGAGCTTGAGCTGCTTCTGTACGTCGGTCACCCAGCCGGCGCCGAACGACTCCCAGGCCAGCATGTCGACGCCGCGGGCACCAAGGGCGCTCCACAGGAACATCTCCACGGCGCCGGTATCGGACGCCGGCACGATGCCGATGCGGTAGTCCGCTGGCACCTCGAGCAGTTCGCGGGTGAGGTCGATTGCGCGCTGGATGCGCGCCTTGCCGGGCTTGGACCGGTGCGAGCGGCCGACCAGCGCATTGGCCAGCGCCTCAACCGTCCAGCCTGGACGCTTGGCACACGGACCCGACGAAAAATTGGGGTTAGCCGGTTTCACCGCCGGCGCGGTTACGGGCATTTCAGCCATCATCAACGGCCCTCCCAGGCCTATGCGTCTCCCGTTAGGGGGAGATGTCCTGAGGCCGCACATACGCCTGCCGGCATTTGGCGTCAACGGGATTCGAAAGGGGCCGCAAGAGTGCGGCCACGGCACCGGCACTCTCCCTAGGTATTCGGGCGGATACCGCAGCAAATATCGCGGCAGTTTACTCCTCCAACACAGATCATGCGCATGGGGGAGCGGGCAATGAACACCACACAGATCCAGACGGCCTTGAAGACCAAGGGCTACGATCCAGGTCCGATAGACGGCATCCGGGGGCGCGGCACCATTGCCGCCATCAAGGCCTTTCAGGGCGCCCACGGACTGCTGGTCGACGGTATCGTTGGCCCACAGACTATGGCCAAGCTGTTCCCCGGTGCACCCAGCAAGGATGATCCGGTGGTGCCGGTGGCCCATAGCTGGATGGGCGAAGCGGTACGGCTGCTCGGGGTCACCGAGGATGTGTCAGAGGAAAGCAATCCACTGATCATCGGTTGGGCCAGGGACCTCGACATCGACTACAGCGACGACGACATACCGTGGTGCGGGTTGTTCGTCGCCCACTGCATCGGCTCGCAGCTGACCGAGGAGCTTCTGCCGAACTATCCGCTCTCCGCCCGCGCCTGGGGTAAGTTCGGCGAGAAATGTTCGCCGCAACTGAGCGCGGTCATGGTCTTCTGGCGTGGCAGCCCTGCCGGTGCCCTCGGGCATGTCGGCTTCTATGTGGGCGAGGACAGCGATGCCTACCATGTCCTCGGCGGCAACCAGAGCAATGCCGTGACGGTCACCCGCATGGCCAAGAACCGCTTCCTGGAGAGCCGGTGGCCCACGACTGCGCTGGCGCCCGACGACCTGGTCCGCAAGCTGCGGCCGGACGGAAGGCTTTCGAGCTACGAAGAGTAGCGTTAGCGAGCCCGGACGATCCGGCCGATGACTGCGTCCGGATCGGCCGGCTCGGCCATCTGTTCGAAGGTGCATTGGCGCGGCGCCTTGTCCGGACGCCAGCGATGCAGGCGCGTACCGTGCCGGAAGCGGCGCCCGGTCACCTGATCGTAGAACACTTCCACCACCAGTTCCGGCGCCAGCGGCACCCATTCGGCCGAGCGTTCGGTCGACCAGCGGCTCGGCCCGCCCGGTGCAGCGCCGGTGAAGCCGCTGCCGCCGGCGAGTGCCTCGAGCTTGCGGGTGATTGCCGGCTTCTCCTTTGCGGCGATACCGGAGGTGAAGCCGACATGATGCAGCAGCCCGTCCTCATCATAGAGGCCGAGCAGCAATGAGCCGACCTCCTTGCTTCCCGTGCCATAGCGGAAGCCGCCGATGACGCAGTCGGCCGAGCGTATGCGCTTGACCTTGATCATTGCCCGCTCTCCCGAGCGGTAGGGATCCTCCAGCCGCTTGGCGATCACGCCATCGAGTTCGGTGGTCGTCTGGTCGAGCCAACCCTGTGCTTCGCTTGAGGCGTGGGCGATCGGCGACAGCCTGAGTCCGGCCGGCGTACCGAGACGCGACAGCAGCGCCTCCAGCCGTCCACGTCGATCCCGCAGCGGCTGGGGGCGGAGGTCTGTGCCCCTATCCTCCAGCAGGTCGAACACCACAAAGAGTGCGGGCGTAGCCGCCGCCAGCTTGCGGACGCGGCTCTCGGCCGGGTGCAGCCGGGCCTGCAGCGCGTCGAACGACGCCGTGCCATCGACCGGCACGATCAATTCCCCATCCAGCACCGCCCCGTTGAGGCCAAGTCCAGCCAGCATGGTGAGAACTTCCGGGAAGTAGCGGCCCAGCGTCTTGCCCGATTTGGACCAGAGCGCCACCTCGCCGCCGCGACAAACGGCGATGGCGCGGAAGCCGTCCCATTTGGGCTCGAACTGCCAGCCCTCTCCGGCAGGCAGGCGCTCGGCCAGCTTGGCTTCCATGGGGGCGATAAAGCTGAGATCTGGCATGGGCGCACCTCAGGCGAGGTAACGCGGCTTCCGGCACGCCGTTGCCAAAACGAAACCGGCGCCCGCAAGGGTGCGCCGGTTGCTGATCCAGAAGGGCGGCCGTGGCTGCCGCCGCCGCCGTCAGTTGAAGCGGTAGCGCAGGGACGCCCGGATTTCGTGCGCCAGCGCGTTGTTGGCGTAGAACGAGGTGTTCGGAGTGATCTGGGCGTTGCTGATCTGCGGCATGTAGAGGCCGCGATAACCGAGGTCGGCCACGACGCTGCCCATGTCGTAGGTGACGCCGGCCATCAGGGCGGCGGCAGGTGCCCACGAGGTCCCATCGGGCGTGGCCGGAGGACCGCCGGTGACGGTGGTCTGCAGGTAGGCGCCACCGAGGCCCGCACCCACATAGGCACCGAAGCCACCAGCCGCACCACTGCCACCGCCCAGCGGGAAGTCGTAGTAGGCGTTGGCCAGCAGGATGGTCGAGCGCAGGCCGAGCGAGAAGTTCGCGTCGCCGGCGCCGCTGTTGTAGCCGTGGTCGACGGTCACGTCGGCACGCAGGCCCGTGCCGGTTTCGTAACCGACACCGGCGCCGAACGAGTAGCCATAGCCCAGATTGGTGACGGGGAAGGGCCCGACCGTGCCGGTACAACCAACAGGGCAGCCCGGGTAATAGTCGCGCCCGGTCAGGATATTTCCGGCGACGGAACCGCGCAGGTAGAACGACCCTGCATAACCATAGTCCACGTCGGGGATTTCGATGACGGGGGGATAGTACGGCATGTCGGCCGCCACGGCCTGGCCGGCGAGCAGAAGGGTGGCTCCTGCCACCATACTCGCAATGAGCTTGCGCATGTTCGATCCTCGGATTGCCACGACATCAGTCGGTTCGATGGCAATATTCGCGCAAACTTCTTAAAACCCGCTTAACCCTGCGACTTAACCCTAATAAAGCGCCAAGTTGATGTTGAATCCGTCGGTGACCGTTCAGGCTACATCCTGAATGGCCGCCTCGACTTGACCGACGACCGCGTTGACCAGAGCCGCATCGTCCGCTTCGCCCATCACGCGGATCACCGGCTCGGTACCGGAGGCGCGCACCACCAGCCGGCCAGAGGTGCCGAGGCGTGCCTGCGCATCGGCGATGGCGGCCACCACCAGCTTGTGTTCCAGCGGCTTGCCGGACTTGAACTTCACGTTCCGGAGCAGCTGCGGCACCTGGGTGAAACGGGCACAAACCTCGGACGCGGGGCGATCGAGTTGTTTCAGCACGCTCAGCAGCTGCAGCGCGGCCACGAGCCCGTCACCGGTCGTGGTGAAATCCGACAGGATGATGTGGCCGGACTGCTCGCCCCCCACATTGAAGCCCTTGGAGCGCATCGCCTCGAGAACATAGCGGTCGCCAACCTGGGTCCGCTCCAAGGTCAGTCCCAGTTCGGTGAGGTACCGTTCGAGCCCGAGATTGGACATGATGGTGGCAACGATCCCGCCGCCCACCAGCATCTCGCGTCGCTTCCAGCTCTCGGCGATCACCGCCATGAACTGGTCGCCGTCGATCACCTGGCCCTTTTCATCGATGATGATCACCCGGTCGGCGTCGCCATCGAGCGCAATGCCTATATCGGCGCGCACTTCCTTGACCTTTGCGGCCACGGCCTCCGGCGCAGTCGAGCCCACCTTGTGGTTGATGTTGAAGCCATCGGGCTCCACACCGATCGGCACCACGTCGGCACCGAGTTCCCACAGCGCGAGGGGCGCGACCTTGTAGGCGGCGCCGTTGGCGCAATCGAGCACCACGCGCAGGCCGGACAGGTCCATCCCCCGCGGCAGGGTGCGCTTGGCATATTCGATATACCGCGTGCGGGCTTCCTCGTCGCGGTGGGCGCGCCCGATCTCGCGGCCATGCGCCAGCAGCGACGTCATGTCCCCGTCGATGAGGCGCTCGATCTCGAGTTCGATCTCGTCGCTCAGCTTGTACCCGTCCGGGCGGAACAGCTTGATGCCGTTGTCGTCATAGGGATTGTGCGACGCCGAGATCATCACCCCGAGGTCCGCGCGCAGCGAACGGGTGAGCATGGCCACGGCGGGAGTGGGCATCGGGCCCAGCAGGTAGACGTCCATGCCCACCGCGGTGAAGCCCGCAGTCAGCGCCTGTTCCAGCATATAGCCCGACCGCCGGGTATCCTTGCCGATCACGACGCGGTTGCGGTGCTCGCCGCGAACGAATTTCACGCCGGCCGCCATGCCGACCTTCAGCGCGAGTTCGGGGGTCAGCTTGCTGCCATTGGCCAAGCCGCGAATGCCGTCGGTGCCGAAATACTTCCTGGCCATTTTCCCCTCGCCGCAACTGGTGCGCACTGGACAATACCACTTTCCAGCGCAATAGCGGAGAGTTGGACTATCCGAAAGAGGCAGCCACGCTGCTGATGCAGCAAAGTCTGCCCGATGTAGCGAAAGGGCCACCCTTGGGTGGCCCTTTGTTATTCAGCTTCAGCCGTTGGGCTGGGGCTCGAGGCCGGGCTCCGGCGGAGCATCCGGGCGCTTGCGCCCTGGCTTTCCGGCAGTGGGAACGCCGCTTGCCTTGGGGGCTGACGGACCGGAATCATCCGGACGGACAGGCTGCTTGCCTTCCATCAGGTCGCGCAGTTCGTCGCCGGTGAGCGTCTCGAACTCGAGCAGCGCCTGGGCAACCGCCTCCCACTCGTTCTCATAGGTGGTGAGAATTTCGCGGGCCTTGGCTTCGCCGCCTTCGATGAGGAGACGCACTTCCTCGTCGATCAGCTTGGCGGTCTCATCGGACATGTGCTGCGACTGGGTAACGGAATGACCAAGGAACACTTCCTGGTCATTGCTGCGATACCGCACGCGGCCCAGCCGTTCGCTCATGCCCCATTCCATCACCATGGAACGGGCGAGACCGGTGGCCATCTGGATGTCGCCCGAAGCGCCGGACGTCACCTTGATCGGACCGAACTTCTTGATCTCCGCCTCGCGGCCGCCGAACAGCATGGCCAGGCGGGCCAGCGCCTTCTCGCGGCTGAACGAATAGCTGTCACTTTCCGGCAGGGTCATCACCATGCCTAGCGCACGACCGCGCGGGATGATGGTGGCCTTGTGGATCGGGTCAAGCCCGGCAAGCTTCAGCGCGATGATGGCGTGGCCGGCCTCGTGGTAGGCGGTCAGCTTCTTCTCGTCCTCGGACATGGCCATGGTGCGGCGCTCGGCGCCCATCATGATCTTGTCCTTGGCGTCTTCGAACTCCTGGTGGGTGACGAAGCGCTTGTTGCGCCGCGCCGCCATCAGGGCCGCCTCGTTGACGAGGTTCATCAGGTCAGCACCGGAGAAACCGGGCGTACCGCGAGCCAGGACCTTTAGATCGACGTCCGGTGCCAGCGGCACCTTGCGCACGTGGACCTTGAGCACCTTCTCGCGGCCCGAAACGTCCGGGTTCGGCACCACGACCTGACGGTCGAAACGGCCGGGACGCAGCAGGGCGGGATCAAGCACGTCGGGGCGGTTGGTGGCGGCGATCAGAATGATGCCCTCGTTCGCTTCGAAACCGTCCATCTCGACCAGCAGCTGGTTCAGCGTCTGCTCGCGTTCGTCGTTACCGCCGCCAAGACCGGCGCCACGCTGACGGCCGACGGCGTCGATTTCGTCGATGAAGATGATACAGGGCGCGTTCTTCTTGGCCTGCTCGAACATGTCGCGGACGCGCGAAGCGCCCACGCCGACGAACATTTCCACGAAGTCCGAACCCGAGATGGTGAAGAAGGGAACATTGGCTTCGCCGGCAACCGAGCGGGCCAGCAGCGTCTTACCGGTACCCGGAGGGCCGACCAGCAGCACACCGCGCGGAATACGGCCGCCCAGGCGCTGGAACTTGCCGGGATCGCGCAGGAATTCGACGATTTCCTCGAGGTCCTGCTTGGCTTCATCGACGCCGGCAACGTCTTCGAACGTCACCTTGCCCTGGGTTTCGGTCAGGAGCTTGGCGCGCGACTTGCCAAAGCCCATCGCGCCGCCACGACCGCCACCCTGCATCTGGCGGATAAAGAAGAACCAGACACCGATGATGACGATGAAGGGCAGCCAGCTCGACAACAGGATCGACCAGAACGGGCTCGATTCCGGCGCCCGCGCAGTGATGGCCACGCCGCGGTCCTCAAGGCGCGACACTACGTCGGTGCCCTCGGGCAGCACGGTCTCGAAGCGCGTTCCGTCACGAAGCGTGCCGGTGACGATGTTCTCGGTGATCGTCACGGAAGTGACGCTGCCGGCATCGACGTCGGAAACGAACTGCGAGTAGCTCTTGTCCGAGACGGAGATCGACCGCGTCGAAGACTGAAAGACCTGGAACAGGCCCATCAGCATGAAAAGTATGACCAGCCAGATGGCAAAGTTGCGGAAATTTCCGTTCATCAATCCTGTCCCGGAGGTACCGGCAAGTTAAGCGGCCAGCGTCGCTGTGTGCCGCAGATGTATGCCTCGCAATGGGGCGTTACAAGGGCAACACCTGCGGTCCGCGCCTGCCCACGTCCAGTCATTTTATCGCGACGGGGTTAATGCGGTGCACACCAGACGGTTTCGTAGCGGGCGCCGAATAGTGGCTTGGACTCACAGCTAGTCGATCAGCAGTTGCACCGTGAGCCGCTCGTCGAAGCTCCAGCCTCCAAGCGACACCACTCCACCCTCCGCATCGCGTACGATCGGCGCCGTGCGGATGGCTTCGGCCGGTGCCGTGACCTTGAAGCCGAGAACTTCTTCGAGCCGGTGGCGCGGCAGATAGTCCGCCACTCCGGCCGTCACACCGGCGCCGGTCCCGTTGACGATCCGAAAACGCTCGTCCCAAACCAGTTCGCCGCCCGCTGCCACCACTGCGTCCGGGGGCAGGCTGCGCCCCGGTTCGCGGGCAATCGCAACTGCTCCGTCCTTGAGGCGCACGACACAGCCGCACAGTGTGGTTGAGCGGGGCAAGGAGCCCTCGGCGATGTGGGCGCGCAGTCGCTCGACCTGGCCCAGCGCGCGGGGTTTCTGCCGGCCGCCGACAATGTTGAGGACGCGCCCGAGCAGGCGCGTACCGACTGCGGCGCCGAGGGCGTTGAACCGCTCGTGCTCGATCCGGGCCGCACCGAAGCCGTCGAGCCGCACCAGTTCGGCAAACGCCGAGTCGGCCAGCTGTGTCAGCACCTTGTCGGCGTCGGCCATGCGCTCGGCGAACCCCGCCAGAGCATCGGCATCGAGCCCGAGCTGTGCGAGCTGCGGCATGAGCTGGCGCCAGCGGACCCGTTCGTAACTGCCGTCGCTGTTGGAGGGATCCTCGGCCGGCGTGAGGCCAGCCTCCACGACTATCCGCCGCAGGGCATCGCGATCGACGTCGAGGAAAGGTCGGAAGACGCGCACACCCTCGACGTACGAGAACGCGCTCATGCCCCTCAATCCCTCGACGCCGCTGCCATGCGCCAACCGCATCAGCACTGTTTCTGCCTGGTCGCTGCGATGATGGGCGGTCAGCAGCACCGTGGCACCGTCGGCCCGCATCGCCTCGCCGATCAGCCGGTAGCGAGCGGTGCGCGCCGCTTCCTGCATGCCGCTCTGGGGCTTCGGGGCGGCCCAGGCGAGTCCTCTGGCCTCGAGCCCTAGCTGACGGGCCAGGTCGAGGACCATGGCAACCTCGCCAGCAGCTTCCGGGCGCAGGCGATGGTCGACCGAGTAGACAACCAGTCGCGGAGCGGGACCGCTCGCCGCCCAGCGCTGGGCCAGCAGCATCAGCGCCAGGCTGTCGGCCCCGCCGGACACCGCAAGGCCGATCGCCGGCTCGCCGGCAACGGGAGCAAACAGCCGCCCCAGCGTCGCTCCGTCACCAAGGTCGGGGTTCAGGCGGGCGGGCATTGCGCCTTGGCTCTCTCCGCGTCGAGGCGGGCCACGAAGGCGGGGGTGACGTTGGTGTATCGGTCGTTGACCTGGGCGAAGGTCCGGCAGGCAACATCGCGCTCCCCTGCCCCCGACAGCGACACACCCAGCTTGAGCAGCAGGTCGGGTGCCCGCGGATTGTCCGGCGCCTTCTGGTAGGCGTCCAGCAGCACGGCCGCAGCTTCGGTATAGGCAGCCCGATAGATCAGAGCATCACCAAGCCAGTTCGCCGCGTCGGTCGCCTTGGGATTGTTCGGATAGAGTTCGAGGAACTGGGTCAGCTGGTCTTCGGCAAAGGCGTAATCCCCCTGCATCAGCGCGTCGTACCCGGCCTGAAACTGCGCATCGGCGTCGGCATTGCCGGAGGGCGTTTCCGTCGCCGACGGATCGTAGCTGAGATTGAGCGGCTGGCCGGTCGCAAGGTCGATCGCACCACCGGCTCCGGTGCCGACCAGCGGGTCCGAAGATTGGCCGAGCTGATCGGTAGGCACAGAGCCATCGTCGAAGGTAGGATCGAACTCGACCTCGCCGGGCAGCGGAACAACGCCCTGCGGGGGAATATCGGTGTCGGGAACATTGGCGGGGTCCTGCGGCGCCGCCTGGGGCTGCGTCGCGCCGCCCGCTGCCGGTGCCGCTTCAGCGTTTCCCGAGCCACCGCCTTCCAGCGCCTGTAAGCGATTATTGGTGTTCTGCTCGAGGCGAGTCACCAGTTCCTGCATCTGCGTCAGCTGGAAGGTGAGGCCCTCCACCTGCCCGTTCAGCTGTCGGATCTGCTCCTCCAACTGCTGGATGCGGACCATGAGTTGCGCGCTGTCGGCCTGCGCCACCAGCAGCCGGCCAGGCTCGGTGTTGTTGTAGCTCAGCCCGCCGAGTTCGCCGGGCGGCAGGTTGGACTGTGCCGAGACGGCAGGAACGATGCCGAGAGCGATGGCCACGGCGCACAGCGCGGCCCGGCCTCCCTTCGCAAGTGCGGATAACGTCAAGCGGTGCCTCCGAGGACAGGGTGTGCTGCCCACACATGGTGATGCTCAGCTTGCCGATAAAGAGCAATTTTGGTCAAAAGAAAGCGCCCGGGCCGTATCCGGCACCGGGCGCTCTTGCCTCCAGTTTGCACTGGATCTGGTGGTGGCCCTTTACTGGACCACGGTCACGGCACGGCGGTTCTGCGACCAGCAGGAGATGTCGTTACAGATCGCGACCGGGCGTTCCTTACCAAAGCTCTGCGAGGTGATGCGCTGCCCATTCACACCCTTGGAGACGAGGTAGTTCACCACCACCGAGGCCCGGCGCGCGCCGAGGGCGATGTTGTACTCGCGGGTGCCGCGCTCGTCGGCGTGGCCTTCGATCAGGATGCGGTAGTTCTGGTACTGGTTGAGCCAGGCAGCCTGCTTGTCGAGGGTGGCCATGGCTTCGGCGGTCAGCGAGGACGAGTCGGTCTCGAAGAAGACGCGATCACCGACGGTGACCAGGAATTCCTGCTGGCTGCCCGGAGCGCCACCGCCCGGGCCGAGATTGCCGACACCGGTCGGCATGGTGTTGGGCGTCCGCGAACACGCGGCAACGACCACCACGAGAAACAGCATTGCGAGAGCTCGCAAGGCGGTATTAAGGGGAGCGGGAATGACCACGACGGGCTCCTGAAAGGCAACAATCTTAAGCACGGCATTTACCGCGCTTAGTCTTAAGGGGCGGTATGTGTACGTGGTTAATCTTTGCCTATCGCGGCGCGAATGTGGCCGGAATCCGGGCTTTTCTGTGACGTTGCCCGGATGCAACAGCGTCCTGGCTGCTTTGGTTAAGGTTACCCCCGCTGCCGGTCGATGGTGATGATGCGCCGAGACGTATGAGCCTCGGCGCAAACATTGGGTCAGGCCCGAAGCCCCGACCAGGCCGGGTCCGACGCGTAGGTTTCGGTCGGGATGGTCAGCACGTTCCGACCCCAGACGTCGACACTCATCAGTCGCGGGCCGTCATTGCCACCCGGATCCTGGAAGAACATGATCACCCGGCCGTTCGGCGCCCAGGTCGGACCCTCGGCGTGAAAGCCGGTATAAAGCAGGCGTTCACCTGACCCGTCCGGGTTCATGACGCCGATGGAGAACTGGCCGCCGCCCTGGCGGGTAAAGGCGATGAGATCGCCCTTGGGCGACCACACGGGCGTCGAGTACAGGCCCTGGCCGAAGCTGATGCGCTGCGGCTCGCCGCCGCCGGCACCCATCATGTAGATCTGCGGCGAGCCGCCCCGATCGGACTCGAACACGATGCGCGACCCATCCGGGGAGAAGGACGGGCCGGTGTCGATCGCCGAACCCGAGGTCAGCTGCATCGGCTGGCCACCGCCACTCGAAACCGTATAGATGTTGGTGGCGCCGCCCTGTTCCACCGAGAACGCGACCGTGCCGCCATCGGGCGAGAAGCGCGGTGCAAAGGTCATTGCGCCCACCGAAGCCAGGCGCTGCTGCCGGCCGGTGGACAGTTGCAGCAGGTAGACCTGCGGATTGCCCTCGGCGAAGTTCATGTAGACGACCATGTCGCCATTCGGCGAGAAGCGCGGCGTCAGCGCCATGGTGCTGCCGTCGGTCAGATACTGCGCGTTGGCGCCATCCTGGTCCATGATCGACAGGCGCCGCACGCGGTTGGCCTTCGGGCCGCTCTCGGCCACATAGATCACGCGTGTGTCGAAATACCCCGACCCACCCGTCAAGGCCTCGTAGATGGCGTCCGAGATCTGATGCCCGACGCGGCGGTAGGAGCCCGGATCGGTGTTGTAGCTGCGGCCCACCGCCTGCGCGCCCTGGCGCGTATCCCACACGCGCACCGACGAACTGATGGTGCCGCCGCGCTCGACCGCGCCCATCACCAGCGCATCGACATTGACCTGCAGCCAGGTGTTGAAGTCCGGCGTGGCGTTGACGTCACCGACCTGCACCGGCAGCTGTGCCGGATCGAGCGGCACGAACAGACCCGAGCGGCGCAGATTGTTGCGGACGATCTCGGCGATCTCCCGGCCGAAGGCAGGGTCGGACGAGGCGAAATCCGGGATGGCGATCGGCAGCGGACGGAAGTTCGCCCCTTCAACAGTGATGTTGAGCTGCGCCGCAGCCTTGGAGGCCGCCGCCATGGCAATCCCGCCTGCCAGGCCAAGCTTGAGGGCGTTGCGCCGGGTGAGAAGGGTCATTGTCAATCTCCATTCCTGCCGTTGGCCAGCGATCTCACCGGCTCACGGCGCTTTAAAGGCATCACGGACGCAGCGTGACGTTGATGTTCTGCCACTGATCGTAGCTTGCAGCTGAAAGCATGTCGTACGGCCCGCACCCGGCCACGGCACTCACCGCCTTCTGGGCCACGGCGATCGCTTCAGGCTGCTGGCTGACGGACACAATGCGCGGCACGTCGGACAGCGTTCCATTCTGGCTGAGGCGCATGTTGACCACCACCTCGACGCCACTGGTCTGCTCGTTCGGCAGCAGCACCCAGCACTGCTTGATCCGCGCCACCAGCGCCGCGATCTCGGTCTGGCTCAGCGTTGCTGCCGTGCCGGTGGTAGCGCCCAGCGTGGGCGATCCGCCCAGCCCTGTCATCGAACCGGTGGTCTCGTCGCGGTTGATGATCGAGGAGATCTCGTCCGCGAGATCGGCCAGTTCGTCCGCCGGTGCAGGACGCGTGGCTTCCTTCTTGGCCGCCTCGGCGGCTGCAACCCGCTTGCGCTCGCGCTCGCGTTCCTCTTCCTCGCGGCGACGACGCTCCGCCTCCGCCTGGGCGAACTGCCGGCGCTTCTCCTCGAGATTACTCGGACGCTGCATCGGCACCGGCGCGTTCACCACCGGCGGCTCGGGTTCAGGCTCGGGCTGTGGCTCCGACTCCGGCTCAGGTTCCGGCTGGGGCTCGGGCTCAGGCTCGGGCTCGGGCTGGGGGGTAGGCTCCGGCTCCGGCGCGGGCGCAGGTTCGGGAGGCGTCGGCCGCGTCTGCGGCACCGGCCCCTCGCGCGGCGGCGCCGGTTCGGGTTCAGGTGCCGGGGCTGGCTCCGGCGGCGGCGGAGGTTCGGGCTCGAGAATAGGCTCGGGCTCCGGCTCCGGCTCGGGGGCCGGTGGCGGGGGTTCGGGAGCGGTATTGGTCACCGGCTGTGGAGTCGGCGTGTCCGCCGCCTGCGGGACCGGCTGGTTCTCTTCGGTTGTCCCGGTCGGCTGCGCCAGTTCGGCCGGCTGGTCATCCTCGACCGCCGAAGGGGTCGGGGTCTCCACCACCTCGCTGTCGAGTTGGCCAACCCGGATGTTGGAGACTTCGGAAATCGGAATCAGATCGACCGAAATCGAATCCACCGTCATCTCCAGCGGCTCGGTGAACCCCAGGTTCACGAGGCCGATGGCGATGAGCGTCACATGCGCAACGATGGAAACGGTAAGGCCGGTCCGCATTCGCCCGTCCTACTGCTCCGGCTGGGTGATCAGCCCGATCTTGGTGAAGCCGGCCGACGACAGCAGCCCCATGACCCGCATCACCGAGCCATAGTTGGCGGTGGTGTCGCCGCGCACATAGATGCGGTCCTCGGTGCCGCCCGGGGCAAGACCGGTGACCGTGCTCACCAGATCCGCCTCGGCGACCTGGGTCTCGTCGACATAGATCGCCCCCGCCGGGTCGACGGAGACGGTGATCGGCTGGGTCTGGCTCGGCATTTCGTTGGCAGCGGTCTTGGGC
>JAEYXQ010000034.1 GCA_023431205.1 Pseudomonadota bacterium
ATGCCGAAGCCGGGCCGCACCTGCACCGGACGCTGCAGGCCATCCGCGCCGAAGGCAAGGCTGCCGGCGTCGCGCTCAATCCCGCCACCCCCCTCTCCGCCGTCGAGAATGTGCTCGATGACATCGATCTCCTGCTGGTGATGTCGGTAAACCCCGGCTTCGGTGGACAGGCCTTCATTCCCGCAACGCTCGACAAGCTGCGCCAGGCCCGCGCCCTGGTGGCCAGCCGGCCGATTGACATCGAGGTCGACGGCGGCATCACCGCCGACAACGCCCGTGCCGTTGCCGAAGCCGGCGCAAACGTCTTCGTCGCCGGTTCCTCCGTCTATGGCGGCAACGATCCCGCCACCTACCGCAGCCGCATCGACGCCATCCGAACCGCCGCCTCGACCATCACCGCCTGAATCAATTTCTGACCGGAAGCCGACAAGCCCATGATTCCCCGTTATTCCCGCCCCGAAATGGTCTCCGTCTGGTCGGCCGAAGCGCGCTTTGCCATCTGGTTCGAGATCGAAGCCCACGCCACCACCAAGCTGGCGGAACTGGGCGTGGTGCCGACCGAGGCGGCGGCGCGCATCTGGGAAGTCATGAACGCCCGCAAGGCGGAGCGGGGCGACTATGGCTTTGACGTTGCCCGCATCGACGAGATCGAGCGCACCACCAAGCACGACGTGATCGCCTTCCTGACCCACCTCAGCGAGATCGTCGGACCGGAAGCGCGGTTCGTGCACCAGGGCATGACCTCCTCGGACATTCTCGATACCACCCTGTCGGTGCAACTGAAGCGCGCCGCAGATATACTGATTGCCGACATCGACGCGTTGCTGGAGGCCCTGAAGCGGCGCGCCTTCGAGCACAAGAACACCATCACCATTGGCCGCTCGCACGGCATTCACGCCGAACCGACGACCTTCGGGGTGAAGCTGGCGGAGGCCTATGCCGAGTTCACCCGCAACCGGGCCCGCCTTGTGGCCGCCCGCGACGAAATCGCCACGGCGGCCATCTCCGGCGCCATCGGCACCTTCGCCAACATCGACCCGGCGGTGGAGGAATATGTCGCCGACAAGCTCGGGCTGACGATCGAGCCGGTGTCAACGCAGGTAATCCCGCGGGACCGGCACGCCATGTTCTTTGCCACCCTGGGCGTCGTCGCCAGCTCCATCGAGCGCGTGGCGGTGGAGATCCGCCACCTGCAGCGCACCGAAGTGCTGGAGGCCGAGGAGTATTTCTCGCCCGGCCAGAAGGGCTCCTCCGCTATGCCCCACAAGCGCAATCCGGTTCTCACCGAGAACCTCACCGGCCTCGCCCGGCTGGTGCGCGGGATGGTCACACCGGCGCTCGAGAACGTCGCCCTCTGGCACGAGCGGGATATCTCGCACTCCTCCGTCGAGCGCATGATCGGCCCCGATGCCACCGTGACTCTGGACTTCGCCCTCGCGCGGCTGACCGGCGTCATCGACAAGCTGGTGGTCTACCCCGAGAACATGCGCAAGAACCTCGACCTGCTGGGCGGCCTGCACAACTCCCAACGCGTGCTATTGGCGCTGACCCAGGCCGGCTACAGCCGCGAGGACAGTTATGCCGCCGTCCAGCGCAACGCCATGAAGGTTTGGGAACACCGCGGTGATCGCACTGGCCTGTTCGCCCAGAACCTCAAGGACGATCCGGAAGTGACTCTCGGTGATGCGCAAATCGACGCCATGTTCGACGATGCCTACCACCTGAAGCACGTCGACACGATCTTCCGCCGGGTATTCGGCGAGGTGTGATGACCATCACCTTCGCTCAGGAGACCGGGCTCACGGCCGAAGAGTACATTGCCTGCGTTGGACAGACGACGCTGGGTGCCAGCCGCCCGCTCGCCAGTGCCGAGCGGGTCCAGGACATGCTCGACGAGTCCGACCTGGTCGTCACCGCCCGCACGAGCGACGGTACCCTGCTGGGTCTCGCCCGCACCATCACCGACTGGCACTGGGTAGCCTACTGCATGGACCTTGCCGTTGTTGAAACGCAGCAGGGCAGCGGCATCGGCAAGGCCTTGCTGGATGAAACGGCGCGAATTCTCGGTCCGGGCGTCGGCATCGCCCTCCTGCCCCTGCCGGGCGTGGAAGGCTTCTACCGCCATATCGGCATGGCCGATCATCCGGCACTCTGGCGCAAGCGCGAGGGGTAGCCATGAAGATTGCCGAGGCCGACATCCTGATCCTGCCGGGGCTGGGCAACTCCGGACCCGGGCACTGGCAGCAGCGCTGGGCCGAGCGGATGAATACCGCCGCCATTGTCGAGCAGGCCGAATGGGACGAGCCGGACCTCGATGATTGGGTCCTGACCATCGAGCAGGCGGTGCGGTTGACCGAGCGGTCGGTAGTGCTGGTCGCCCATTCGCTCGCCGTGCTCGCGGTGGCGCACGTTGCCCCGCGGCTGGCGCACAGCAATGTCCGCGGTGCGTTCCTGGTGTCGGCGCCGGACGTGGAGCAGAGCGAGGCCGTGCCGGAGGAGGCGCTCGGCTTCGGACCGATCCCGCGCGATCCCCTGCCCTTCCCCTCGATGCTGGTGGCTTCGGCCAACGATCCGCTGTGCAGCGTCGATCGCGCCGTGGAGTTCGCCACCTGCTGGGGATCGGACTTCCATCAGGCAGGCGAAGCCGGGCACATCAACGTCGCCTCCGGGCACGGTCCGTGGCCGGAGGGACTGCTGATGTTCACGCGGCTGATGCAGCGGCTCTGAGAGCCTCAGCCTTCGGCGGCAACCTGCTCGTTGGCGACGCCGACCAGGGTGGCCATCTTCTGGCGAATCACGTCTTCGCCGACGGTGATGCCACGGGCCTTGAGGTCGCCGGAAACCTTGCGGAAGACGTCCTCGTCGCCGGCTTCCTGGAAGTCTGCGGCCACCACTTCGGCGGCATAGGCCTTGG
The DNA here is from genome assembly GCA_023431205.1 of Pseudomonadota bacterium. Taxonomy (GTDB): domain Bacteria; phylum Pseudomonadota; class Alphaproteobacteria; order Rhizobiales; family Devosiaceae; genus Devosia. The sequence continues at coordinate 2,915 of JAEYXQ010000034.1, forward strand.
CCTCTTCGGGCGACAGGCTCATGAGTTCGGCGGCCCAGATGCCGAGCAGCTTGTTGCGACGCGCCTCCGCCTTGAACTTCTTCTCGGCGTCGAAGGCGAACCTGGCTTCCTCGCCCCGCTTGCGATCGTCGAACCCGCTCATGCAGCTCTCCCAAAGTGTGGCTCACGGCCCTTGCGGCCATGTCCTCGACATAGGCGGTTCACCGGACCAAATCAACGCCGCTCGGATCGTTGCGACGAACTGCGGCATGCACGGCCCGGCAGGGCTGCCATCCCCAGCCATCATGCGAAAGAACTTGCATCCCGGCCCGGTTCTATCGCATGAAGCGGCCCAATCCACCCCTCCTCTCGACCGGTTTGGGATGCCATGAACCGCCGCCGCAAAATCTACGAAGGCAAGGCCAAGATCCTGTTCGAAGGCCCTGAGCCCGGCACCCTGGTCCAGTACTTCAAGGACGATGCGACCGCCGGCAACGGCGCCAAGCACGAGGTGATCGACGGCAAGGGCGTGCTGAACAACCGGATCTCGGAGTTCATCTTCTCTAAGCTGAACGATCTCGGCATTCCCACGCACTTCCTGCGCCGCATCAACATGCGCGAGCAGCTGATCAAGGAAGTGGAGATCATTCCGCTCGAGATCATCGTGCGTAATGTCGCGGCCGGTTCGCTGGCCAAGCGCCTCGGCCTCGAGCCGGGCACCCGCCTGCCCCGCTCGATCATCGAGTTCAGCTACAAGGACGACGCGCTCGGCGACCCGATGGTCTCCGAGGAGCACATCACCGCCTTCGGCTGGGCCACCCCGGCCGAACTCGACGACATCATGAGCCTTGCCGTCCGGATCAACGATTTCCTCACCGGCCTGTTCATGGGCGTCGGCATCCAGCTGGTGGATTTCAAGATCGAGGTCGGCCGGCTCTACGAGGGCGACATGATGCGCATCGTCCTGGCCGACGAGATCAGCCCGGACAATTGCCGGCTGTGGGACATCAAGACCCGCAACAAGATGGACAAGGACCGCTTCCGCGAGGACCTCGGCGGCCTCGTCGAGAACTACCGCGAAGTGGCCCAGCGCCTCGGCATCCTGGTCGAGAACGACAATGCGCTGACCACCGGTCCGCGGCTGGTTCAGTAGGAGCGGGACATGAAGGCGCGCGTCATCGTCACGTTGAAATCCGGCGTTCTGGACCCCCAGGGCCAGGCCATCGAGGGCTCGCTCAAGGGCCTCGGCTTCCCCGGTGTTGCCAATGTGCGACAGGGCAAGGTGTTCGACCTCACTCTTGAGGGAACCGATGAATCCGAAGCGCGTTCCCGGCTTACCAGCATATGCGATAAGCTGCTGGCCAATACTGTGATCGAAAACTACACGATCGAAATCTCAAATTAACGGCTGTCGCCGATAACCATTTTCGCGCCAGTTCCAGGCGCAGGACTGTACTGCCATGCTCAAGACCCTTTCGCTTTCCGTGATGTTCGTCGCAACCCTGGGCCTGATGTTCGCGGCTTACGCGTCCGTGCCGGTTTAAGGCGCCCAGCGATCCGTTTACCATAGAGTCGATCTGCCGGTGCCCGCACCGGCATTTTACCGTCGGCTCCAGCGCTTGACCTTATGATGTGCCCCCGAACTCCGGGAGCGCATGCATGGGTGTCACAGACAATCGGCTGGCCTGGGTCGACATGGCCAAGGGCCTGTCGATCTTCCTCGTCGTCATGATGTATTGCGCCGCCAGTGTCGGCGAAGACACGGGCCGGACCGGCGTTCTGCACTGGGCGCTCGCCTTCGCCATGCCGTTCCGCATGCCGGAGTTCTTCCTTATCTCCGGCCTGTTCCTGGCGCGGGTCATCGCCCGTCCCTGGAAGGCCTATGCCGACCGGCGGGTCGTCCACTACCTCTACTTCTATGCGCTGTGGGCCGTGATCCACATCGTCTTCAAGGTCGCCCTGGTCGGGCGCGATCCGGTGTCGGCAGGGTCGTACCTCGCCTGGGCCGTGATCCAGCCCTATGGCGTGCTCTGGTTCATCTACATGCTGGCCGTGTTCGGCGCGCTGGCCAAGGTGCTGCACGATATCCGCGCGCCGCACTGGGCGGTGCTGGCGATTGCCGCGATCCTGCAGATGTCGGCCATCGAGACCGGCAGCTACCTCGTCGACCAGCTTGCCGCCTACTACGTTCACTTCTACGCCGGCTATGTCTTGGCGCCCCGCCTGTTCGCGCTCGCCGATTGGGGCAACCGCCACCTGCTGGCCGCCATCGGCGTCCTTGTCGTGTGGGCCGCGGTAAACGCCGCTCTGGTGTTCTCGCCCGGCTTCCGGCTCGATCCGGTGCATATCCAGATGGGTTATGCCGCCCTGCCCGGCGTGCACCTGCTGCTGGCGCTGGCCGGTGCGTCCGCGCTCTGCCTCGTCTCGGCCCTGCTGGTGCGCCTCCCATGGATGGACTGGCTGCGCTGGATGGGCACCAAATCCCTGGTGGTCTATGTCGCCTTCGTGCTGCCGATGGGGGTCGCGCGCCTGATCCTGCTGCGGCTCGGGATCGAGGAGCCGACCATCCTCAGCCTCGCCACCATGGCGGTGGCGATCGTGGCGCCGCTGGTGCTCTGGTGGCTGACCGAGAAGACCGGCTTCGGCCGCTGGCTGTTCGAACGGCCCCTTTGGGCGCACCTCCCGGGCACACGGCGGACGGCTCCGCCAGCAGCCGCCGTCGCCGCGGCGGAATAACACGCGCAAGTGTGGGCGATCGCAGCGCGGTCGCCCTTGCCTTTTCGGCCAAGACTCACCACAAGGACCCCGCGCATCCCATACATTGCGAGGACCCACGATGAAGTCGGCTGTCATCGTCTTTCCCGGCCTCAATCGCGACCGCGACATGCTCGCGGCGCTGACCGGAATTTCCGGCACCGCTCCGGCAACCGTCTGGCACCAGGACACGGACATCCCCGAGGCTGACCTGATCGTCATCCCCGGCGGCTTCTCCTATGGCGACTATCTGCGCTGCGGCGCCATCGCGGCGCGCTCGCCGATCATGGACAAGGTGCGCGAGCGGGCAGCAGCGGGCGTCAAGGTCCTCGGCGTCTGCAACGGCTTCCAGATCCTGATCGAAGCCGGTCTGCTGCCGGGCGCGCTGATGCGGAACACCTCGCTGAAGTTCGTCTGCCGCGAGGTCAAGCTCGAGGTCACCAACGCCGACACCGCCTTCACCCGCGGCTACAACCAGGGCCAGATCATCCGTTGCCCCGTCGCCCACCATGACGGCAACTACTTCGCCGATGCGGAGACGCTGGCGCGGCTCGAGGGCGAAGGCCGCGTCGCCTTCCGCTATGCCGAAGGCACCAACCCCAACGGCTCGATCAACGACATCGCCGGCATCCTCAACGACAAGGGCAACGTGCTCGGCCTGATGCCGCACCCCGAGAACCTGATCGAAGCCGCCCATGGTGGCACCGACGGCCGCGCCCTGTTCGCGGCCGCCCTCGGCATCGCCGCCTGATCTCCCTCTTCCGACCGGATCCGGAATGACCTTCGACAACGACATCGCCATCACGCCCGAGCTCGTCGCCGACCATGGGCTCAAGCCCGATGAGTTCGAGAAAATCCTCGCTCTGATCGGGCGGCAGCCGACCTACACCGAGCTCGGTATCTTCTCGTCGATGTGGAACGAGCACTGCTCGTACAAGAGCTCGAAGAAATGGCTGAAGACCCTGCCAACCACCGGGCCGCGCGTGATCCAGGGCCCGGGCGAGAACGCTGGCGTCGTCGATATCGGCGACGGCCAGGCCGTCGTCTTCAAGATGGAGTCGCACAACCACCCGAGCTACATCGAGCCCTACCAGGGCGCGGCGACCGGCGTGGGCGGCATTCTCCGCGACGTCTTCACCATGGGCGCGCGGCCGGTCGCGGCGATGAATGCCCTGCGCTTCGGCGCTCCGGAACATGAAAAAACCCGCCACTTGGTGGCGGGGGTGGTGGCCGGGGTCGGCGGCTACGGCAACGCCTTCGGCGTCCCCACCGTGGGCGGCGAGGTCGAGTTCGACGAGCGCTACAACGGCAACATCCTGGTCAACGCCTTCGCTGCCGGCCTCGCCGACACCGACAAGATCTTCTACTCCGAGGCTAAGGGCGTCGGCCTGCCGGTGGTCTATCTCGGCGCCAAGACCGGCCGCGACGGCGTCGGCGGCGCCACCATGGCCTCGGCCGAATTCGGCGATGACATCGAGGAAAAGCGCCCGACCGTCCAGGTCGGCGACCCCTTCACCGAAAAGCGCCTCCTCGAAGCCTGCCTCGAATTGATGGCGACCGGGGCGGTGATCGCCATCCAGGACATGGGCGCCGCCGGCCTCACCTGCTCGGCCGTGGAAATGGGCGCCAAGGGCGACCTCGGCATTGAACTCGATCTCGACAAGGTGCCGGTGCGCGAAGAGCACATGACCCCCTACGAGATGATGCTGTCCGAATCCCAGGAACGGATGCTGATGGTGCTGCACCCGGACAAGGAACCGGCGGCCCGCGCGGTGTTCGAGAAATGGGAACTCGACTTCGCCACCGTCGGCAAGACCACCGACGACCTGCGCTTCCGTGTGATGTGGCAGGGCAAGGAAGTAGCCAACCTGCCGATCAAGGAGCTCGGCGACGAGGCTCCGGAATACGATCGGCCGTGGGTGGAACCAGCCCGGCCCGCTCCCGTGACCGACGTACCCCGGATGGATGTCGCCGAGGCGCTGCTGCGCCTGGTCGGTGGCCACCAGGCCTCCTCGCGCCGCTGGGTCTATGAGCAGTACGACACCCTGATCCAGGGCAACTCGCTGCAGCGCCCCGGTGGCGATGCCGGCGTGATCCGGGTCGAGGGGCACCCTACCAAGGCACTCGCCTTCTCCTCGGACGTGAACCCGCGCTATTGCGAAGCCGACCCCTATGAAGGCGGCAAGCAGGCAGTGGCCGAATGCTGGCGCAACCTGACCGCGACCGGTGCCGAGCCGCTGGCAGCGACCGATAACCTGAACTTCGGCAACCCCGAGCGCCCCGAGATCATGGGCCAACTGGTCAAGGCTATCGAAGGAATTGGGGAAGCCTGCAAGGCGCTGGATTTCCCAATCGTCTCCGGCAACGTGTCGCTCTACAACGAGACCAACGGCCGGGGCATCCTGCCGACGCCGACAATTGGTGGGGTTGGCCTGCTGACCGACTGGAACCGCATGGCGCGGATCGGCTTCGCCGGCGAGAACCAGGTGATCCTGCTGGTCGGCGCTCCGGCGGAGCGCGGCACCCATATGGGCCAGTCGATCTACCTGCGGGACCTGTTCGGCCGCCGCGACGGGGCGCCGCCGCCGGTCGACCTCGCGCATGAGCGCCGCACCGGTGATTGGGTGCGCAATCTGATCCGCTCTGGCGTGGCCACCGCCGTGCATGACCTGTCCGATGGCGGCCTTGCCGTGGGGCTCGCCGAAATGGCGATCGCCTCCGGCATCGGCGCCGCGGTGGTGGACCTCAACGAGGTCGAACCGGTGGTGCAGTATTTCGCCGAAGACCAGGGGCGCTACCTGGTGACGGTCGCGTTGGATCCTCAGGGTGAGGAGATCCTGGCCCTGTGGGACGAAGCCAAGCGCCTGGGTATCCACGCGCCGTGGATCGGAACCACCGGCGGCACCGACCTGGTACTCGGCACGGCCCGGGCCCTGCCCGTCCGCGAACTGCGTGCCGCGCACGAAAGCTGGTTCCCCGACTATATGGACGGCAAGACGGACTGAGCCACGGCGCCGCCTTACCTTCGCCGCTGTTTGGAGTGTTCTGGACCGGTACGCCGGTTCAGGAGACTTCGCATGAGACAGCACCCCGCCCTCGGTCTTGCAGCCGGCCTTCTGCTGGGGGTGTTGCCGGGTGTGGCGATGGCGCAGAGCGTCAGCATCAGCCGCTCGGTGCTGGAGAACCAGCCCTATACCCTTATCTATCCCGATCCGATGGTGGCGAGCGGCGGACTTGACGCACCGGTGGTCATCAACCACCCCGACGCGCCGCTGCAGTGCTCGATGGGCATCGTGCCGGTGGAAGATGCCGACTGGAGCGCGGAAGCGGCGCTGTCCTCGCTGGACGATGACGAGGTGGTTGCCGGCTGGACCGGGACGTTCCCCGGCTTCACCCTGGGCAGCAAGGCGGTGGTGGCCTACCAGAGCGGCCCTGCCCTGCTCTATGACGGCACCAGCACTGACTCCCCGATGGGCATGCCGCTGACGATCGTTCACACCGAAACGGTGAACGGCGGCCGAGGATATACGCTTGACTGCTTCTATGACACCGCCGGCGAGGCACAGCTGCGTCCACTGGTCGACTTCATCATCGCCAATTTCTCGACCGCTGCCGACGCTGGCTGCTGCATCGGCGCCGAACCGGCACGGGCAGAAGACGAAGCTGTTACGCCGCAGTAGGCCGTTGTTGAAGGGGTTCTGGTGCTGGCCTATCTATGG
>JAEYXQ010000089.1 GCA_023431205.1 Pseudomonadota bacterium
TAGAAGCGGCGCAATAATCCGCCACTCTGCGTCACTGAGATCAAACCGGGCCATGCCAACCTCCACTCAGGAGGTTGAATCACCCAACGTCGCCCATGGGAATCCCATTTATGAGTACAGAACCTAGGCCGCACGGGTGCGGCGGAGCGGCGCGTTCCTGGGCTGGTCGAAGATCTCCACCATACGATCGGGCGATACGGGGCCGGAGAACAGGAAACCCTGTAGCGTGTTGCAGCCGAGGCGGGCCAGGATGTCCGCCTGCTCGTTGGTCTCGACGCCTTCGGCGGTGACCTCGATGTTCATGGCGTGCGCGAGGGTGACGATGGCATCGGTGATGGCGACGGAGACGTGCCCCTCGTTGAGCTGGCTGACGAAGGAGCGGTCGATCTTGATCCGATCCACCGGGTAGCGCGACAGGTAGCTCATGGAGGAGTAGCCGGTGCCGAAATCATCGAGCGCGATCTGGATGCCGGCGCTGCGGAAGGTCCTCAGGTTCTGCGAGGAGACCTGCTCGTCGTCGAGCAGGATCGACTCGGTGATCTCGAGCTCGAGGTCGGTGGCGCGCATGCCCGTCTCGCGCAGGATGTCGAAGACCTGTCCGGCAAAGCGCGGGTTGCGGAGCTGCGTGGGCGAGATGTTGACCGCGATGGTGCGACCCGGCTGGCCGGCGCCCATCTCGCAGGCGCGGCGCATAACCAGTTCGCCCAGGGCGGCGATCAGGCCGGTGTTCTCGGCAATGGGGATGAAGCGGGCGGGTGAAATCTGGCCGAAGGTGGGGTGGTGCCAGCGCGCCAGGGCCTCGGCCCCCATCACCCGCCGGCTGCGCTGATCGATAAGGGGCTGGAAGGCGACGGTGATCTGGCCGGGCGTGGACAGCGCCTCGCGCAGCTCGCCCTCGATGGTGTGCTGCAGCCGCAGCAACTCGCTCATGTGTTCTTCGTAGGTGATGGCGCGGTTGCGGCCGCGCGCCTTGGCCTCGTAGAGGGCGATGTCGGCGCGACGGATGATCTCGAGCGGATCGGTGTTGCCCAGCGGCGTCACCACAATGCCGATGCTGACGCCGACATGGGCCTTGTAGCTGCCGAGAGCAAAAGGCTGGTTGATGGCTTCAATCAGCCGGGCGGCGAGATCCTGTACGCCGCGGGGGGCCTCCGCACTCAGGCTCACCAGCGCGTATTCGTCCCCACCGAGCCGGGCGAGGAACATGTCCTGGCCGGCAACCAGGCGGATGCGATCGCGAACAGCGCGAATAAGGTCGTCGCCGGCCTGATGGCCGAGGGTATCGTTGACCTGCTTGAAGCGGTCGAGGTCGAGCAGCAGCACCCAGAGCCGTTCGGAGGCCGGAGCGGTGGCAAGGAGCGTGGTCAGATGCTGGTCGAACAGGGCGCGGTTGGGCAGGTGCGTCAGGCCATCATGCAGCGCCTGATGCTCGGCCAGGCGGCGCCCTTCCTCGATAACGTTGGTGGAGCGGCGCAGGCGGACCAGCAGCAGATAGAGGACGATGGCACTGATGCCGACGCCGCCTGCCAGCGCCGGGCCGGCCTGGCCAATCAGCAACTGGCTGGGACGATCCCGATCCCAGTCGAGAAAGGTGATGAAACGGCCGGCATGGTTGCGGACAGGATAGACCCCCCGGTCGGCGCTGGCGGAGCTGGTGGAGGTGAAGGCCGCATCTTCGAGGGTGTGCTGGGAGGCCAGGGTGCCGGCCAGCTCGGCATCGAGAAAACGGACACTGGCAAGCAGTGGCTCGGTGCCGGAGGCTTGAGGGAGATTGCCGGTGTGGCTGAGGAGCGGCGAGGCCGCGACGATGGCCGGGCGGCCATCGATCAGAGCGAAATCGGCAGTGCTGCTGCCGTCGCGCGTGGGCGGCGGCTGGCTGCGAGCCAGCGCCATGATCGACTGGAGCTGGGCGCGAAGCGGCGCCATGTCGGCGGCCGTCTGGCGTTCACCTCCGGCCATGGCGTAGAGCGCTGCTCCGTCACCCGAAACCAGCAGGGTGCGGTCATGGCCGTAGTAGACGTGCATATAGGTGCCGAAATGCGTGTGAACCCATTCCGGATCGAAGGCGATGGCGGTGTTGGCGACGGCCTCGTCCCAGATCGATATGCCGGCCTGATCGTGCCCCAGTTGCAGGCGCAATCGCTCGAGTGCGCGCGCCGCCATGTCCGCCTGCCGCTCGAGCGCCCGTCGGTCGATGTTGTCCGCGGACCAGAAGAAGAAGCCCAGTACCGCAACCGAGGCCAGCGCCAGCGCCACGATGGCGGGCAGCAGCGCGGCGGCCGACCGGTACCAGGGCAGGCTGTCGGTGGTTTGGCTGGTCATAAGGGCATCAAGGGCGGGCACATTGACCGGTACGCTATCGGCCATCCCTTAGGGACTGGTTACCGGCTGCATCCGGCGCGGGCGCCGATCGTTGGACGGCACGGCTTCCGCTCCGGCGGCGGGCTGGTTAGTGTTGGCACTCGACCACAGAAGGACCAGATCATGGCACAGGTGCGCGCCCTTGTTCTCGAACGCCAGCATGAGCTGGCCATGCGGGATATCGACCTGCCGCTCGAGGTCGGCCCCGCCATGGTCAGGATCGCCATCCACACGGTGGGCGTGTGCGGCTCGGACGTGCATTACTACACCCATGGCCGCATCGGGCCGTTCGTGGTCGACGCGCCCATGGTGCTCGGCCACGAAGCGGCAGGAACCGTGGTCGAGGTCGGCGAGGGGGTGACGCACCTCAAGGTGGGCGACCGGGTGTGCATGGAGCCGGGCGTTCCCGATCCGCAGTCGCGCGCCAGCCGGCTCGGCATGTACAATGTCGATCCGGCGGTGACGTTCTGGGCGACGCCGCCGGTGCATGGGGTGCTGACCCCGGAAGTGGTGCATCCGGCCAACTATACGTTCAAGCTGCCGGACAATGTGAGCTTTGCCGAAGGCGCGATGGTCGAGCCGTTTGCGGTGGGCATGCAGGCCGCCAGCAAGGCGCGGATCACGCCGGGAGACACGGCGGTGGTGCTCGGTGCCGGACCCATCGGCACCATGGTGGCGCTGGCGGCACTGGCCGGGGGCTGTGCGCGGGTGATCATCGCCGACCTGGCGCAGCCCAAGCTCGATATCGCCGCGCGCTACCAGGGGATCATTCCGGTCAACATCCGCGAGACGGATGTGGTGGCGGAGGTCGCCAGGCTAACGGAGAACTGGGGGGCGGACGTGGTGTTCGAATGCTCCGGATCGCCCAAGGCCTGGGAAACGATCATGCAGTTGCCGCGTCCCGGCGGCGCCATCGTTGTGGTCGGCCTGCCGGTGGAGCCGGTCCGGATCGATATCGCCGCCGCCTCCACCAAGGAAGTGCGGATCGAGAACGTGTTCCGCTACGCGCACCAGTACGACAGGGCGATCGCGCTGATCGCATCCGGAAAGGTCGACCTCAAGCCGCTGATTTCGGAGACGTTCCCGTTCGAGAAATCGGTGGAGGCCTTCGACCGCGCGGTGGAGGCGCGGCCCTCCGACGTGAAGCTGCAGATCAAGGTGGCGGGCGACTGAGCGGAACCGGTGCTGCCGGCCCGAATTGTGCTGGCAGCGTCAAACACATGGGGTCGCGTCGAATGGACGTTGGCAACGAAATCGGGTTCGTAAATACCTTCCTGCCACAGCACATCATCGCCATCCGCCTGCTGATCGCCGCACTGCTCGGTGCGGTCATCGGCTTCGAGCGGGAGGTCAACACCGCCGAGGCGGGGCTGAGGACGCATATCCTGGTCTCAGTGGCAGGGTGCCTCTTCACCATCCTGGCTTTCGAGATCTTCCACACCATCGAGAGCGACGAGACGCGATCCGACCCGATCCGTGCGGTGGAGGCGGTGACAGCGGGGATTGCCTTTCTTGGGGCGGGCGCGATTTTCCGCAGTGGAGCGGGCGTGCAGGGGCTGACGACCGGGGCCGGCATGTGGCTGGCCGGCGCTGTCGGCGTGGCCACTGCGCTGGGCTACTACATCATTGCTGCCGGAACCGCGCTGCTGGCGGTGATGGTGCTGGCGGCACTGCGGGCGTTCGCCCACCAGGTGCTGCGCGGGAGCCAGAAGCTCGCGACCGAGGTCAATGGTGACGACGGCCGCGGGGAGAAGCATGTGGAGCCGGACATGCGCTGAGGGACGTGCGCATATCCTCATGCCTCTCCCCCGTGCGGTCGCGACAGGGAGGAGCGTCGCGCCCGCGGGCCTTGCGCCAGTCCCGCTTGGAGTCGGGCGGCGCACTCCGCACCCAATTGGAGGGGCAGGGGCGGAGCATGGAGTGGCCTGGAGGGACGCTTGGGAATGCAGGACCGGCCGAAACCGACATGCAGCGCCCCTCCTGACCTGGCACCTGCCCGAAGGCCGGTGCCGATTGTGTCCAGTACGCCTGAGCGTCCGGAAGACCGGTCATCGTAGCGGCGGCGTCGCTTCTCTCCCCGGTTTCTAAGCAGGACGAGGTAGCGCCGCCGTAGAAGCGTGAACGCGGCCAAAACTGTGGTCAAACTCAAGGCTGCTGCCGGCAGAGCCGGAGCACGCGTTCACCGCCGCCACGGGAAACTGTGACGCTCTTGCTTCACGCGCGGTGCTTCGCCTAGGGAAAGCCGGGTAAAGCCGTGTTACCAAGGCTTGTGTTTTACATGTAAAGGGTCACAATCGGGCCATGGAGGCGGCAATGAGCACCGCGCCCGACGAGGCCCCTGCACAGCAATCGGTACTGGAAGCACTCGAGCAGCTCCTAGCGTGGCCGGACATTGCCCGCTCGCCCCAGCTGGCGCGCTTTCTCGAGTACATCGTGCGGCGCACCATCGCCGGTGAGACAGATTCAATCAAGGCGTATTCGATCGCCGTCGACGTGCTCGGGCGCTCCAGCACTTTCGATCCGCAGACCGACCCTATCGTCAGAGTCCAGGCCCGGCGCCTGAGAGCGCTGCTAGATGAGTATTACCGCGGCCCGGGCGAGACCAGCCCGGTGCGCATCGTGCTGCCGACCGGCCGCTATGTGCCGCAGTTCGTGTGGGCACATGCTGGCGTGCCCGCAGAGGTGGCGACGGAAGCGCCGGAGGGCGAGGCTCAAGCGGTTTTCGCGAGGGGGCTGAGGACCGGACGCTTCCTGCTGACATGGCTGGGGCTGGCGGCGCTGGCAGTGGGGTTGGGGCTCGTCGCCTACCTGATCGCCGACCTGCGGCTGGTGGAGGGGCTGTCGACACGGCGCTCCGAGGCAATGGGACCGCCGCAGCTGACGGTGATGGAGTTTCAGAACCTGCGGGGCGCGGGGGCCGGGGCGCCGGTGTCGGCGGGCCTCGCCATCGAGCTCGTCACCGATCTGCAGCAGTTCGGTATCATCGACGCGCGCTATCAGCCCAACAGCGAGGACGGCACCGACCGGGACGGCGGACTGGTGCTGACGGGGATCGTTCGCCCCGATGGCTCGGTGGTGCAGTACAGCGCCATCCTGACCGACAGCCGCAGCGCCGAGGTGGTGTGGAACCTCACCATCCCCATCGGGGGCAGCGAAGCCCGCGACCAGATGGTGCTGGATATCGTGTCCCGGCGGCTCAGCCTGACGCTGGGCAGTCCGCGCGGGCCGCTGCACGCCGAGGCGCGACGGTTGCTGGCGCGGGAGACTGCCGAGGGACGGGAGAGCCCCTATCTTTGCCGGGTGCTGTTTGACATCTACCGCGAGACCATGACGGGAGCGGATGCGGCACGAGCCAGCCGGTGTTTTGCCGCCCTGACTGAAGCGGAGCGGGATGAGCCCATGGTGCTGGCGGCCATTGCGAGCCTGACGGCGGAGTATGCCAGCCCCGAGGTCAGCCCGCTGGAGACGCAAGCGGACCGGGAGCGGCTGGCCGCCGATCTGCTGCAGCGGGCGCTCACGCGGGATGCCACCAACGCTTTCGTGTGGCAGCAGCGAGGTTGGCTGCGCGAGCGCAGCGGCGACCTCGAAGGGGCGCTGGCCGACTACAAGTCGGCGCTGCAGCTCAATCCCGCCGATGGCGATGCGCTGGCGGCCAATGCCCGGGCGCTGGCGTTTGCCGGCCGGGTGGTGGAGGCGGAGCCAACCGCAACCGGCGCGGTGCGGATGACCCCGGACCCGCCGGCGTGGTATTACGGGGCGCCGGCGCTGATCGAGTTGCGGCGCGGGGCCAACGCGCTGGCACTGCAATATGCCGAGGCTTATGTGCCGGCCGACCGGGAGCTGGGGCCGGTGCTCGCCATCCTGGCGGGATGGTCGATCGGCAGCAGCACGGCGGTGAACCGGTATCTACCGCAGGTGCTGGAACTGCCGGCGTTCCGCGCCGAGGGCGTGCTGCCGCGGCTGCGGCAGCGGATCGGCGACGAGGCGCTGCTGGAGCAGATTCGCAACGGGCTGACCGCGGCGGGCATGCCGGAAAACGCGCTGGACGAGCCGTTCTAGGGGCCGAAGCGGTCGCGGGCCAGGGCAATGAAGCGGTTGCCGCGCTCCTCGAAGTTCTTGAACTGATTGTAGGACGGCGCGCCTGGAGACAGGATCACGGTGTCGAAGCGCCCGCGGCGTTCCGCCAGTGCGCTCATGGCGTGTTCCAGATCGGGTGCCTCGATGACCTCGAGGGCCGGGGCGGCAACGCGCGAGGCGGCGGCGAGGCGGGTGCCGGTGACCGGCAGGCAGACCAGGGTGGTGACGCCGGCGCCGGCGAGGCGACCGGCGAGATCGGCATAGACCTGTTCGCGTTCGTGCCCGCCGGCGATAAGGGCTATGCGCCGGCCGGAATAGGCCGCGAGAGCGGCTTTGGTGGCCTCGGGCGTGGTCGAGATTGAATCATCAACAAAGACGATTGTGCCGAAGCGGTGTTCCTCGAGGCGGTGGGGCAGGGGCGCGAAGGCGGCAATGCCGGAGAGGATTCCGTCCAGGGTGGCGCCGGTAGCGAGGGCGATCTCCGCGGCGAGGCGCGCGTTGTCGAGATTGTGGGCGCCGCGGAGGCGCGACTTCGCCACGGCGGCGTCGACCGCGGCGCTTTCGTCGGCATCGAGCAGGCGGACGAGGCGGCGATGATCGCGAACGGCCCTGGCCACGAGTGCATTGCCGCGGGCGGCGGCACCGAGGGCGACGGCGAAGCCGCCGTCGCGGTCGATCAGGTTGAGCTTGTCGGCATAGTAGCGCTCGACCGAGCCGTGCCAGTCGACGTGCTCGGGGTAGAGATTGGTGACCGCGGCAAGGTCGGGGACGAAGTCCATGTCCGCGGTCTGGTAGCTCGAGAGCTCGAAGATGACGACGCTGTTGCGGTCCGCAGCCTCCAGCGGGGCGAGTCCGACATTGCCGGCGAGGCCGGCATCGACGCCGGACTTCACCAGCATCAGGTGGGCGAGGGTGGCGGTGGTCGACTTGCCCTTGGTGCCGGTGATGGCAATGACGGTGCGGCCGTGCCGGTAGGTGGCGCCCCAAAGGTTGAGGTTGGAGGTGACGGGAATGCCGGCCTCGCGCGCCAACTCGAAGACGGGCTTGTAGCGCGACACACCCGGTGACTTGACGATGGTGCGGAAGCGGCGATGGGCGATGGCATCGACCAATTCGGCAGGCTCGATCGGGATGGTGCCGGAGATGTCGGCGATGCCGCTGTCCACGGTGATGAACACCGGCAGGTCCGGCTGGCGGGCCTGCAGAAAGGCGCGGGTGGACTGGGCCTCGCGCCCGGCGCCGTAGAGCAGGACCGGGGCGTCAAACCGCATAGGCGGCGACCTTGGCGGCGAGCGCGGGGGGAATGTGGTGGTCGTGGCTGTCGGTCAGGCACTCGGCCATGGCGCGCTGCAGCTTCTCCTCGCCGTACTGGGCGAAGAGGTCGCCCTTGACGGCGCGCACCACGGCGTCCTCGTGCCAGTCGGCGTGGCGGGTGAGGGTGTAGAGGCAGGCAGCGGCCTCAAGAATCTCACCGACGCATTCCCAGGGTTTCTGGCCGGCCAGGCCCGCCAGTTCGCGGAAGGAGCGCTCATTGGCGGGGTTGTCGAGCAGGTTCTGGCCGAAGATGCCGACCAGCCGCTCCTTGGCCATGAAGGGCGCAAAGATCAGGAAGACGAAGTGGCATTTGGGGCATTCGCCGCACCAGAGCGGGCCGTCATTGCCGTTGAGGCGGAAGTTGCGGTTGCAGCTCGAAAACACGTGGTCGAAGCGGCCGGCATTGGTGAACAAGGAGGCGATGCGCGCTTCGGAATAGGGGCGCAGGAGGGAGTAGTATTTGAGGGCGCCGCCGGTGGCGTTGGCGAGGGTGTCGGCGAGCAGGAGTTCGAAGCCGAGGGACTTGGAATACTGGTGGTTGGTCTCGCGACCGTCGAACTCGACATTCCCCTCGCTGGCGGAGCGCTCGTTGGAGAGGACGATCTCGTCATAGCCGTGCAGCAGCGCGCAGAGGGCCGCAATCATGGAGTTGATGGCGGTGGAGGGCACGTGGCCGTTGAGATAGCCGGGCTCCTTGCCGAGCCGCACCATTTCGGGGTCGAGGGTGCGGGTGACGTAGAGCGGTGAGACGCCAAGCGAGTCGATGGAGGTGACGATCGGGCCCTTGGGATTGACGGCGAAGGGGGTGAAGTCGGCGCCGACATGGCTCAGGAGGTCGACGCTGACCAGGGAATCCTTGCCGCCGCCGATGGGCAGGAGGGCGCGGCGGGGCAGGTTGGCGCGCGCGATGGCGCCTTGGGTGTCGGCGGGCGCCTCGAGGGTCAGGCGGCCGAAGCGGGCGAGATTGTTGCGGGCATAGAACTCGCCGAGGCCGTTCTCGTAGACGTCGATGACGAAGGCCCGTTCGGCGTCGGTCAGCGGAATGGTCGCCGCAGCAATGGTGAGCGGAGCCTTGAGCTTGAAGTAGCTGGTGCCGAGCACGATGGCAGTGAGGCCGAGGAGCTTGCGGAAGGCGGGTGTGTCAGCCAGCGCCGGATCGGCCGGCGGCGGCAGGCGAAGGGTCTCCGTGAAGCGGAGTTCGCCCAGCCGGTAGGGCAGGCGCACCTCGCCGGTCGCGGGGTCGAAGGCGGGCTCGTCGATATGGAAGGTGTCGGTCAAGGCAGGGCTCGCATGGGTGCACATCATATAGGTGATTTGCACGCGTGGCGGGAGTGGGGCGTGCGGGCGCGTCCGCCGGGGTCACCGTCG
>JAEYXQ010000103.1 GCA_023431205.1 Pseudomonadota bacterium
TCATCCGGCCGTCCTTCACGCTCGGCGGCACCGGCGGCGGCATCGCCTACAACAAGGCGGAGTTCATCGAAATCGTCGAAGGCGGCATCGACGCCTCGCCGCCCTCCGAGGTACTGATAGAAGACTCGGTGCTCGGCTGGAAAGAATTCGAGATGGAGGTTGTCCGCGACAAAAAGGACAACTGCATCATCGTCTGCTCGATCGAGAACCTCGATCCGATGGGCGTGCACACCGGCGATTCGATCACCGTCGCGCCGGCGCTGACGCTCACCGACAAAGAATACCAGATCATGCGCGACGCCTCGCTGGCGGTGCTGCGCGAGATCGGCGTCGAAACCGGCGGCTCCAACGTGCAGTTCGCGGTCAACCCGGATGACGGCCGGCTGGTCGTGATCGAAATGAACCCGCGCGTGTCGCGTTCGTCGGCGCTGGCGTCGAAAGCCACCGGCTTCCCGATCGCCAAGGTCGGCGCCAAGCTGGCGGTCGGCTATTCGCTCGACGAAATCGCCAACGACATCACCGGCGGTGCAACGCCGGCCTCGTTCGAGCCGAGCATCGATTACGTCGTCACCAAGATCCCGCGCTTTGCCTTCGAGAAGTTCCCCGGCGCCGACAACCGGCTGACCACCTCGATGAAGTCCGTCGGCGAGGCGATGGCCATCGGCCGCACCTTCCAGGAATCGCTGCAGAAGGCGCTGCGCTCGCTCGAAACCGGCCTGACCGGCCTCAACGAAGTCGGCATCCCGGGCCTCGGCGAAGGCGACGACAAGAACGCCATCAAGGGCGCCATCGGAACCCCGACGCCGCAGCGGCTGCTGCACGTGGCGGAAGCTATGCGCCTCGGCCTCAGCGACGAGGACATCTTCGAAGCGTGCAAGATCGACCCGTGGTTCCTCGAACAGATGCGCGGCATCGTCGACACCGAGCAGCGCATCCGCGAGTACGGCCTGCCCAAGGACGCCCAGACGCTGCGCATGCTGAAGTCCATGGGCTTCTCCGATGCCCGCCTGGCGCAGCTTGCCAACCTCAAGCCGGCCGACGTCCGTCGCCTGCGCCATGAAGTGGGCGTGCGCCCGGTGTTCAAGCGCATCGACACTTCGGCAGCAGAGTTCGCCTCGCCGACCGCCTACATGTACTCGACCTACGAGGCGCCCTTCGCGGGCGAGCCCGAAGATGAGGCGCGCCCGTCCGACCGCAAGAAGGTCGTGATCCTGGGTGGCGGGCCGAACCGCATCGGCCAGGGCATCGAGTTCGACTATTGCTGCTGCCATGCCGCCTTCGCGCTCAGCGACGCCGGCTACGAGACCATCATGGTCAACTGCAACCCCGAGACGGTCTCGACCGACTACGACACTTCCGACCGGCTTTATTTCGAGCCGCTGACCGAGGAAGACGTCATCGAGATCCTCGAGACCGAGAAGCAGAACGGCACCCTGCACGGCGTCATCGTGCAGTTCGGCGGCCAGACCCCGCTGAACCTCGCCGAGGCGGTGCAGAAGGCCGGCGTGCCGATCCTGGGCACCCAGCCGGACGCCATCGACCTCGCCGAGGACCGGGACCTGTTCTCCAAACTCCTCAACAAGCTCGGGCTGACCCAGCCCAAGAACGGCATCGCCTATTCGCTGGAGCAGGCGCGTCTCGTTGCCGAGCGGCTCGGCTATCCGCTGGTGATCCGCCCGTCCTACGTGCTCGGTGGCCGTGCCATGGCGATCGTCCACTCGGCCAACGAGTTCGAGCGCTATGTGCAGGACACGCTGACCGGCCTCGTGCCGCCCGATATCCTGTCGCGCTACCCCAACGACAAGACCGGCCAGATCAACTCGGTGCTGAGCGACAACCCGCTGCTGTTCGACGCCTATCTGTCGGGCGCCACCGAGATCGACGTCGATGCCCTGTGTGACGGCGACGACGTGTTCGTCGCCGGCATCATGGAGCATATCGAGGAAGCCGGCATTCACTCCGGCGACTCCGCCTGCTCGCTGCCGACTCGCACGCTCTCCGAGGAGACGCTGGCCGAACTCAAGCGGCAGACGCGCGAGCTCGCCTTTGCGCTCAAGGTCGGCGGGCTGATGAACGTCCAGTACGCCTACAAGGACGGCACCATCTACCTGCTCGAAGTGAACCCGCGCGCCTCGCGTACGGTGCCGTTCGTGGCCAAGGTGATCGGCAAGCCCATTGCCAAGATCGCCTCCCGCGTCATGGCCGGCGAGAAGCTGTCGGCATTCGACCTGACCGAACGCAAGCTCAAGCACATCGCCGTCAAGGAAGCCGTGTTCCCGTTCAACCGCTTCCCCGGAGTGGACACCGTGCTCGGGCCGGAGATGAAGTCGACTGGCGAGGTGATCGGCCTCGACTTCGATTTCGCCATCGCCTTCGCCAAGTCGCAGATGGGCGCCGGACAGAAGGTGCCGAACTCGGGCACAGCATTCATCTCGGTGCGCGACCAGGACAAGGAGCACGTGGTCAACATGGCGCGGCACCTGGTCGAGGCCGGCTTCACCATCCTTGCCACCGGTGGCACCCAGCGCTACCTCGCCGAGAACGGCGTGCCGGCAACCAAGATCAACAAGGTGCTGGAAGGCCGTCCGCACATCGTTGACTCGATGAAGAACGGCGGCGTGCAACTGGTGATCAACACCACCGACGGGATGAAGTCGATCTCGGACAGCCGCGACATCCGCCGCACGGCGCTCTTGGCAAAGATCCCCTACTACACCACCATCGACGGCGCTCTCGCGGCGGTGGAAGGGATCGTCGCCTACCGGCGGGGCGACCTGCAGGTGCGTTCGGTGCAGGAGTATTTCGCGGCTTAAGGGTCGCAAGCCTACCTCCCTCCGGAGGTAGGCTGGCCGCAATAAGCTGCTATGCCTCGTAGACCTCATCCTGAGCTTGTCGAAGGACGAGGTCGCGGGCACCGAGCTACCGACCTCGTGGTTCGACAGGCTCACCATGAGGTCTTGGAGAGGCCAGTGGCTGCGCACGCTTGACTCCCCACCCCGCCCTCCCCACCTTCCGGGCATGCGAAAGAGCCGTGACACCCGCCTGCCGGCGCCATTTCTGAAGCGCCTGTCGGTGCGGGAGGATGTCGAGCGCGAGGAGCGCTATCCGTTCGATCTGCCTTGGTTGACCGACGACTTCGAGCTCGAATTCGCCACCCCGCTCACCATCATCGTCGGCGAGAACGGCACCGGCAAATCGACGCTGGTGGAGGCGATCGCGGCGCTCTGCGGCTTCGACGAGGCCGGTGGCGGCAAGGGCTACAAGCCGCTCGACCATTCCGCCGCCATCGACAAGAGCGGCGCCGAGCTTGCCACGGCCCTGCGGGCCTCATGGCTGCCCAAGGTCACCAATGGCTGGTTCTTCAAGGCCGAGTCGTTCTTCTCCGTCGCCCGCTACCTCGACCAGGCAGCCGCCGACAGCGGCGGGGCCGCTCCGGATTTCCTCTCCTGGAGCCACGGAGAAGGCTTCATCCGCTTCTTCGACGACCGCATGCGCCGGCAAGGCATCTACCTGCTCGACGAGCCCGAAAGCGCCCTCTCGCCCAAGCGCCAGCTCGAATTGCTGCGGCTGCTGCATGAGGTGCAGCAATCGGCAACGGCACAGATCATCATGGCAACGCACTCGCCGATCCTGATGGCGGTCCCCGGGGCGCGGCTGCTGGAGGTGACGCCGGGCGGCTTTGCCGAGACCGACCTGCTCCGCACTCGCCACTTCCGCCTCTACCAGGATTTCGCCGCCGACCCGGAAGACTTCATCGCTCGCGCGCTGGCGGACGAGATCTGATGGGTTGACGCTGCGCCTCACGGCAGCATAATTCCCGCACCATGATGATGAAGTTCGCCGTTTTCCTGAGCGCCTGAGCGCGCCCATTCCGGGCACTGAGCCCGAGCGCTGTTGCGCTCGTTCGGCCGCTGTTGCGGCCACGCGAACTCATGGATACTTCATATGCCTGCTTCTTCTTCCGCGCTCAGCCCGGCTGAGCTCGACCGCTTCATAACCGACGGCTTTCTCCGCATCGATGACGCCTTTTCCCGCGAGCTGGCGGATCAGGGCCGCGCCATCCTTTGGCGCGACACCGGGGCCAACCCGGACGATCCATCGACCTGGACCAAGCCGGTGGTCCGGCTGGGCGGCTACCATGACCTGCCGTTCCGCCAAGCAGCCAACACGCCGGTGCTGCACGCCGCCTATGACGGGCTCGTGGGCCCCGGCCGTTGGGCACCGCCGCAGGGCTTGGGCACCTTCCCCGTGCGGTTCCCCTCCGACGAGGCACCCGGCGACGATGGCTGGCACGTCGATGGCAGCTACATGCTGCCGGCGGACGACCAGACGGACTTCATGAACATCCGCGCCAATGTCAGCTCCAAGGGGCGGGCCTTGCTGATGCTGTTCCTGTTTTCCGATGTCGGGGAGGACGACGCTCCGACCCGTATCCGCCCCGGTTCGCATCTGGAGGTGGCACGTTACCTCGCCCCGGCAGGCGAGGACGGCCGAACGCTGAGGAACATGCTGGAGGACCGGCCCGACTGGTTCGACACCGGCCGCGAGGCCCTTGCCACCGGCCCCGCCGGCACCGTCTATCTCTGCCACCCGTTCCTGGTGCATGCGGCCCAGCCGCACCGCGGCAGGACGGTGAAGTTCATGGCACAGCCGCCGCTCTTCCCCCGTGAGCCGATCACCCTGGAGCGACCCGACGGCAGCTACTCACCGGTGGAACAGGCAATCCGAACGGCCCTTGCCGGCTGATCGGGCAAAAAGAAAGGGCCGGCTGAGCCGGCCCTTTCGCTGTCGTCTGTGGCCCTACTGCGCCGGCGGCGCATCGGCGGCGTTCGGCACCGCATCGCCGTTGCTCACCGTCGCCGGCTCGCTCGGGGCAGCCGGGGCATCCGAGCTGGCCGGCGGCGGCACTTCCGTGCCGATGGTCGGCTGCAGTTCGGAGCCATCGTCGAGGGTGATCGACGGGGCCGGCGTTTCCTCGATGCCAAGGCCGTCGAGCGCGGGCTCGTCGGTGCTCGGCAGTTCCGGAGTGATGGCCGGCGGCTGCGGCGGCGCGAGGTTCTCGTTGGCCGCCGGCAGTTCGCCGTTGGAGCCGAAGTAGCGGAAGAACTCGCTGTCGGGCGACAGCACCATGGTGGTGCCGGTGCCGGACAAGGCACTGCGGTAGGATTGCATCGAGCGGAAGAACTCGAAGAATTCCGCATCCTGACCGTAGGCCGCCGCGAAGATGCGGTTGCGTTCGGCGTCGCCGGTACCACGGATGATTTCCGCGTCGCGGGTTGCCGCTGCGACGATCTCGACGGCCTGACGGTCGGCGATGGCGCGCAGGCTCTGGGCCTGTTCCTGACCGCGGGCACGCAGCAGGGCAGCTTCCGCGAGACGCTCGGCACGCATGCGCTCGAAGGTCTGTTCGAACACCTGGGCCGCCAGATCCGTGCGCAGGATACGGACGTCGACGATGTCGATGCCGAGGGCCTGCAGGTCCGGGCGGATGAGGTCGGCAGCTTCGCGCATCATCTCCGGGCGCTGCTCGGACAGGGCGGCGTTGAACTCGCGCTGGCCATAGACCTGGCGCAGCACGGCAGCGAACCGGGTGGCGACGCGATCTTCAACCAGCGACAGCTGGCCCTGCGCGGCAATACGGAAGCGCAGCGGATCGACGATGCGGTAGGTGATGAAGGCGTCGACTTCATAGAAGGCACCGCCCGACACCTGCACGCGCAGATTGGTGAGGTCCTGCCGCAGCAGGCGGTCCTCGATGATCTGCACCGTGTCGATGAAGTCGGTCGGAATCTTGAAGTAGAGGCCCGGCTCTTCGCGCACGTCGAGGATCTGGCCGAAGCGCAGGACGATTGCCTGCTCGCGCTCGTTGACCACGAAGATGGACGAGAAGAAGACGTAAAGGGCAGCGACGATGACGACGCCAATGATGATAAGGCGATTGTTCATTTGCGTCAGTTCCCCGTCGAGGTGCTGGGCACGGTGCTGGTCGAGGTGCTCGGCCTCAGCTCCGGCAGGGGCAGGTATGGAATGACGCCCTGATTGCCAGCGCCCGTTTCAACGAGCACCTTGGTCGACTGCCCGATCACCTCTTCCATGGTTTCCAGGAACAGGCGCTTGCGGGTCACGTCGGGGGCGTTCACGTATTCGGCGTAGATGGCGTTGAAGCGCTCGGCCTCACCGGTGGCTTCCTGCACCACGCGGTTGGCGTAAGCGGCCGCGTCTTCACGCAGCGCCGCAGCCCGGCCGCGGGCATCGCCCAGCAGGGTGTTGGCATACTGGCGTGCTTCTTCCTGCAGGCGGTCCTCGTCCTGCTCGGCACGCTGCACTTCGTTGAACGCATCGGCCACTTCCGCCGGCGGCGCAGCGCCTTCGATGGAGACCTGGCTGATGCTGACGCCGATGCCATAGCTCTCGGCCACGCCCTGGGTGATATTCTGCACCTCGATTTCGATGCCGGCCTGATCGTCGCGGAACACATCGTTGGCCGGACGGCGGCCGACGACTTCGCGCATGGCGCTTTCGGCCGTGGCGCGGATCATGGAGTCCGGATCGCGGACGTTGAAAAGATACGCGATCGGGTCGTTGACCGACCAGAAGACCGAGAAGCGGACGTCGACGATGTTCTGGTCGCCCGAGAGCATCAGCCCGTCATCGTCGCTGGTGCGGTCGCCGCTATTGGTGCCGCCCACCGTGATCTGGTTGACCGCGAGCGAGGCACGCTCGACCGTCTCGATCGGCCACAGGTGGAAGTGCAGACCGGCCTGGGAGAGTTCGGGCTTGGGTGCACCGAAGCGAAGCTCGACGCCGACTTCGCCTTCAGGAACCGTATAGACCGCGTTCAGCAGCCAGAAGACAGCGATGACCAGGATCGCGCCGATGATGGCCCAGCGGCCGCCGGGCACGCCGCCGCGGAACTGGTCCCGCCCACGGCTCAGGATGTCCTCAAGATTGGGAGTGTTGCCGCCGGGTCGACGCGGACCACCGCCGCCGCCGCTCGGAGGCTGACCCCATGGGCCACCGCCCCCATTGTTGCGGCCACCCCCGCCTCCATTACTCTCCCAGGGCATCGCGATCCTTTCGGCAGCATTTCGTGAAGTTATTGGGGACCTATATAGGCAAGGCGCTGAAACCGATCAATGCGCGGACCGGCGGCGGCGTTCGTACACTTTGACGCGGTAGGGCGCGGCATCGCGCGGATCTGGCGTCACCTCGGGCTCGGCGACCACCTGCCAGACCTCCGGATCGATGTCGGGGAAGCGGACGTTCCCCTCCGGCTCGAGCTCCACATGGCTGACATAGAGCCGGTCGGCGCGGGGCATCATCTGCCGGTAGACCGTGCCGCCGCCGATGATCATGATCTCGTCCACGCCGTCGCGCTCGGCGATCTCGCCGGCAATGCGCAAGGCCTCGTCGAGCGTGTGCACCACCACCGTGCCCTCGGATTTGAAGCCGGTATCTGCGGTCACAATGATGTTGGTGCGGCCGGGCAGCGGCTTGCCGACGGTTTCGAACTGCTTGCGGCCCATCACCATCGGCTTGCCCATGGTGGTGCGCTTGAAGAAGGCGAAGTCGGACGGAATGCGCCAGGGGATGTCCTGGTCATGACCGATGACGCCGTTGCGGGCGACGGCAGCGATCATCGCAATCCTGGCGGTCATGGCGCCCCCAGACGCTGGAGCGCATCGCCGTCAATGCGGACTTTCGTCCATTCGTCCTGCAGGACGCCGCCCTGGCTCTTGTAGAAGGCGATGGAGGGCTCGTTCCAGTCGAGCACCCACCATTCGAACCGACCCAGCCCTTCGCGCAAGCAGCGCTGCGCCAGATTGACCAGCAGCGCCTTGCCGATCCCCTTCCCCCGCAGGGTGGGGTCCACATAGAGATCTTCAAGCCAGATGCCGTGGCGGCCCTGGAAGGTGGAGTAGGTATAGAACCACAGGGCGAAGCCGACCGGCTGCCCCTCCCATTCGGCGATGTCGGCGAACACTCGGGGGGCGTCGCCGGACAGGTCGCGCTCGAGATCGGCCGGGGTGGCCTTTACCTCGTGCTCGAGCTTTTCATAGGCGGCAAGCTCGCGGATGAAGCGCAAAATGGTGGCAGCGTCCGCGCGGGTGGCGGGGCGGATGGTCAGGGTCATGCGAGCGGGTGGCCTAGAGGTCGTTGCGGTCGAGGATCAGGATATTGAGCTCTTCCTGCGGCCAGAAGTTCTCCTTGACCATCTCGAAGGTGGTGGGGCCGATCTTCTTCACGTCCTCGCCGCAGAACGAGACGAGGTTTGCAGGATTGCCCTTGTCCACCACGAGGCGGAACTTCTCGATGCCGCCGCCGGCCCAGTTGCCGCCGGTGGTCAGGATGTAGCTGATCCAGCTCTCGAAGAACGGGGCCGACCAGGGCTCGTCCGGATTGGCCAGGGTGGCGCGCACCGCGGCGACGAAGTCGTCATCGGTGCAGTATTTCTGCCGGTACTCGGTGGCGGGATCGTAATCCTCGTAAGGCTCGGACAGGAAGGCGACGCCCACCGTGCCACCGACGCTGGGCTTGTAGCGGTGCTCCACCGTCACCGTCTCGCCAGCGGGGAAGGTTGCTTCCCAGGTGTAGGTGGCGCGATAGGTCCATTGCGGCCAGTGGTGCTTCTCCCAACCCTCGCCGGCGTCGAATTCGTCCGGGATCGCGAGGCCAAGATGCAGCAGGTTGTCCAGCGTCTCCCCTTCCAGCGCGTCCACGGCATCGATCGCTTCCTGCCGGATCGGCACCAACGGAATGCCGAGCTGGCGGAGCAGCTTGGTCCGGTCGACACCGGCAGCAATGGCATATTCGTGCAGCGTCGTCTCGACCGGCTCGCCTTCGAACAGGGTTTCGAACTCGAACAGGTTTTCGGCCGGGCCCTCGGGGAAGCTCACCGGGGAGAAGTGGTTGGGCACGATATCCGGCATCGGGAAGGCGACCAGCAGCGTCACGTCCTCGTCGCTGTCGTTGCGGAACTCGTAGGTGACCCGGATCTCGTTCTTGGAGATGTAGAGGTCCTCGCTCGCCATGGCGATCTCGCCATTGCTGACGAATTCGAGCCCGCCGGTGGTGAGCACCGCGGAGGTGTCGTTTGCCGATACCGGCATGGCGGCGAGGAGGGACAGCATCCCCCCCAACGCGAGCTTGTGCATGCCTATCCTCCCCTAAAACAACAAGGCAGTGTTAGCCGTTTGCGCCCTCAGGCGGAAGATAGGGGAACCATTTGCGCTCGAGCGCAGCCTCGAGGTCGATCTGGTGCTGGCGCGCGAAAAGCAGCACCGTTGCGAGCACGTCCGCCGCCTCGTCCGCCAGCGCCCGCTCAATCTCTGCCGCAGAGGCATCGTGGCGTCGGCCGCGATCGGTCAGGCGGAGATACTCGGCCACGAGCTCGCCGACTTCCTCCTGAAGCTTGAGCACATACCAGTCAGGGTTGCGCTGGATGGCGAACTTGGCGGCGTAGCCGTCGGACACCCGCGACACCAGTTCGCTGAGGTCGTCGAGGTCGCGGCTCACACCGCCACCGCGGCCTTGATGTGCGGGTGCGGGTCGTAGCCTTCGAAGCTGAAGTCCTCGAAGGTGAAGTCCTCGAGGCGACTCACGTCGGGGTTCATCACCAGCTTGGGCAGCGGCCGCGGCTCGCGGGTGAGCTGCAGGCGGGCCTGGTCGAAGTGGTTGGAATAAAGGTGCACGTCGCCGAAGGTGTGGACGAAGTCGCCGACGCCGAGCCCGGTGACCTGCGCCACCATGTGGGTCAACAGCGCATAGGAGGCGATGTTGAACGGCACGCCGAGGAAGGTATCGGCGGAGCGCTGGTAAAGCTGGCAGCTGAGCTTGCCATTGGAGACATAGAACTGGAACAGGCAGTGGCAGGGCGGCAGCGCCATCTCGTCCACCTCTGCCGGGTTCCAGGCCGAGACGATGTGGCGGCGCGAGTCCGGCTTGGTGCGGATAGACTCCACCACATTGGCGATCTGGTCGATGTGCTGACCATCCGGCGCCGGCCAGCTCCGCCATTGCGAGCCGTAGACCGGACCGAGGTCGCCGTTCTCGTCGGCCCACTCGTCCCATATCTTCACGCCGCGCTCCTGCAGCCAGCGCACATTGGTGTCGCCGCGCAGGAACCAGAGCAGTTCGTAGACGATGGACTTGAGGTGCAGCTTCTTGGTGGTGACCAGCGGGAAGCCTTCGGCGAGGTCGAAGCGCATCTGGTAGCCGAACAGCGAGCGCGTACCGGTGCCGGTGCGATCGGACTTGTCGACGCCGCGCTCGATGATGTCGGACAGAAGCTGGAGATATTGCTGCATGGGGCGATGCTACTCCGATTCGGTGCGACGCTTCGACGGAGCGGCAGCCGTCACGCACAGCATCCAGGCTGGTATCCTAATACCGTCTGATCAGGTGCCATGCACTGTCAGCAGCCTGGTGCTAGCCTGTGGACAGCACACAGGAGAAGCCGATGCTGATCGAGTATCTCAATCCGGAAGGCATGCACCGCAACCCTGCCTTCTCGCAGGGGATCATCATTCCCGCCGGGGCGCGCCTGCTGCTGGTGGGCGGGCAGAACGCTGTCAACGCAGAGGGTAAAGTCGTCGGCAAGGGCGATATCGGCCGACAGACCGAACAGGCGCTCGCCAACATGCTGTCGGTGATCGATGCAGCAAGCGGCAGGCTCGAAGACCTGGCGAAGGTCACGCTGATCATCCAGCACGGCGTGGACCTGCGGGCAGGCTTCGCGGCCTGGATGAAGCTCTGGGGCCAGCGTTCCAATCCACCCACGGTGACGGCGTTGTTCGTCGCCGGGCTGGCGCATCCGGACTACCTGATCGAGATCGAAGCGCAGGTGGTGCTGCCGTGAGCCCGCGCCTGCGGCCGCTCCGCCCGCGCGAACCGATGCCGGACTTCGTGCGCGAGGCGCTGGAAGAGCGCGGACTGGTGGAGACGTACGCGGCGCGTCCGCCCTACCAGCGCAATGACTACCTTTTGTGGATCAACAAGGTGAAGCGCGAGGAGACCAAGCGCAAGCACCTCGAGCAGATGCTGGCGGAACTGGAGGCCGGCGGCGTCTATATGGGGATGAAGTGGAACGGCTGAGCTAGCACCAGCTCTCCATCCGGCCCCGCCATTGGTGGGCCAGCCCTTCCCTCACCAGCGTGCCGCCGACCGACTGGCCGTCACGCATGGCGATGCGGAGCTTACGGCCATAGCGGTCCTCGTCCCGGTCGGCCGGTTCCAGTGTAAAGGGCCCGGCGCTGAGCAGTTGCGCCAGCCGCCCGGTTGCCTGCCGGCCCAGCGCCGCCTCGGCGGCGCATTGCGGCTGGCTGGTCTCGGGCGTGTTGATGTCGGCGATGCGGATCTTGACGCCATCGAGCCAGAAGGTGTCGCCATCGACGACGCAGGTGTGGCGAACGCCTCCGGCACAGACCGGGAAGCTGCGCGACACCACGGCGGCATTCGAGGCGGCCGGTGGGCCCAGCAGCCAGTCGGCGAGGCCACTATCGCGCAGTAGCATCATGCCGCTGCCCCCCAGCCCGAGCGCCAGGAGGGTGAACGGCAGCAGGGGCAGCGTGTCCAGCCAACTCTGCCGCCGCGTCCGGGTACGAAGGGACCTACCACGTGCCGCCATGCCGAACCTCCTTGAACGGAGGACGGATGGTGCCGATTCGGAGTTAACCCGCCCTCAATGTGAGGGTGAGGGTTTGCATCCGGAACGGGGCTTGCCTATATAGGGGTTGCCCGTAAGGGCTACGGCAATAAACGGCTATCGTAATAAACCCATTGGACCCGGGGGCAGTACCCGGCGCCTCCACCAAATACCCGTCGCGGCGGGGCTTTCGGGGGCGAAACAGGATCGACAAGGGCGTAAAGGGTTTGCTTTTGCTCGGTGAGGTACCACCGTTATCGGTCCAAAACTTATAGTTGCTAATGACAACCATAAGGCTCCGGTCGCTCTCGCCGCGTAAGCGGTGCTAGCACTGGGAAATTAAGTCCTCCACCCCTAGCCGGGTGACAGGCGGGGTTCGCAGGCACCTGGCAACAGAAGCCTGCACTTCCGCGTTTCCCCTTCTCACGGCCTTTGCGCTTGAAATCCTTTGAGTGCTGGGGCTGATATGGCCGGGCGGATTCGCCCTCCGCTGCGTACCACCTGAGGTTTGCCGATGGCCGAAGATCACCTGCGTTATGACATTCTTGCCCAGGAAGCGCTCCGCGGCGTCGTACGCAAGGTGCTGTCGGAAGTCGCCAAGACCGGCCTGCCGGGCGACCATCACTTCTTTATCTCCTTTGTCACCCGCGCCCCCGGCGTGCGCCTGAGCGAAAAGCTGCTCGGCCAGTACGACAAGGAAATGACCATCGTCATCCAGAACCAGTACTGGGACCTCAAGGTCACCGAGACCGGCTTCGAGGTCGGGCTGAGCTTTGACGGCCAGCCCGAACTCCTGGTGATCCCCTTTGCCGCCATCAAGGGCTTCTTCGACCCATCGGTGCAGTTCGGCCTGCAGTTCGACCCGGCCACCGCTCCTGCGGCGTCCGAGGACGAAGAGGCTGCGGATGCCGGGGTCGAGACGGAAGCCCAGGTCGCCGAGGGCGAAAAGGTGGTCAGCCTCGACGCCTTCCGCAAAAAGCCCTGACAGGCCCCTGATGGAGAAGCGCTCCCTCTCCATCGCCGGCCACCGCACCTCCATGGCCCTCGAACCCGAGTTCTGGACCGCCCTTGAAGCGATGGCGGCGGAACGCGGCCTGTCGCTGGCCGCGCTGATCCGTGACATCGACGAACGCCGCAGCACGGCCAACCTCTCCTCCGCTGCCCGGCTCGCCGTGCTGCGCTGGTATCAGGACCGCGCTGCCACCGGCGGCTAGAACGGCTGGTTCACGCTCGGGCCCAGCGGCTGGTTGATCGTCGGCGGTGGAAGGGTGAGCGGCCCCAGTTCCGGATTGGCGGGCGGCAAGGTGGTGATGGAGGGAGAGGCCGGCGCTGGTGCCGGCGCCGGAGGTTGCGCCGCGGCTGCAGCCGCTGCGGCGGCGGCTTCCTCGGCGGCCCGGCGCGCCGCTTGCTCCGCCGCCTGCTGGCGCTGCAGCTCGATCAGGCGATTGCGCTCCTGGGCAGCCGCCCGTTGCCGTTCCTCGTCCCGGATGCGGAGTTGTTCCAGCCGGTCGACCTCCAGCTCGTTCGCGCGCACCTGGATCGCAGCAACCATCTCGGCCAGGTCCAGGGTGATCTCGGGCTGCAGCACCGTGCCGCCGATTCGGGTGAGAATGCGCGCCGTGTCCGGCTGCACCAGCCCTTCCGGGTCGGTGAAGTCGCGGGGGGTGAGCACGAAGGTGCCATCGAGGCCGAGCGTGCGCAGGTTTGCTGCAAGGCTGCCCGACATCAGGCCACCCTGCCCTTCCACGATGAAGTTGGCCAGCCGCAGGGCGCCACCGGCCAGGGTGAAGGCGCCGTTCGCGGATGGCGCCGTGAACGCGCCCTGCCCCAGCGACACGGCGATAATGGCCTCGAGCGCCTCAGCGTCGAGGTTCAGCGCGTCTTCGAGCTCAGCCAGCGCCGGGAACACGGCCGGCGCCAACTGGCTGGCGGTGAAATCGGAGATGGTGAAGCTGCCTTCCCCGGCAGCGGAGCCGAGCACGCTGGCGAGGCTGGCGCCTGTGCCCTCCACCTGAAGGACGCCATCGAGACGCCCGCCGATCCCGGTGGAAACCGATGGCGGCACGACAGCGTCGAGGGCGACACCGGCCACGCTGGCGCGGGCGGTGACGGTCTTCTGCAGCAGGGGCCCTGAGCAACACACGGTGACATCGGCTTCAAGCGTCCCTTCGCCGAGGCCGGCTCGAAGCCGCGCCAGCCGCAACCGGGTTTCGTCCCACCCGAAGCCAAGGCTGACATCAGTCCAATTCTGCGGCCCGACCGACAGCAGCGGCGCGGTCAGCGTCACCGACCCGCGCGAGGTCCGGGGTTGCGAGCCGATGTCGATCGGCCCTTCGGGCCAGACATCGAGCCCCGGTATCAGCCCTGCCGAACCGAACAGCGCGGTCGCAAGGGCATCGGCCGTCATCCGCTCGAGCTCAAGCTGGCCGGAAACCACCGCGGAGCCGCCGGTGCGGTTGAGCGTCAGCGCACCGGCTACGGCACTGCCATCGCTTTCGGCGGCGAGTTCGGTCACCCGGATATCGCTGTTGCCGGTGAAGGCGAGGTCGGCCGTGCCGGAAACGATCGGCAGGTCGATGCCGGTTGCACCGGCCCAGACGGCGATCGCCGTCGCATCGACATTGCGCCCGGACAGGGTGCCGGTGCCCTGCAGGATTCCGTCCGCTGCAACCGACACCTGGCCGGAGAACCCAAGGCTGGAGTCGGCGCGACTGCCGGTGAGTTGCGCGGCAAAGCCGCTGGTGGCCGAACCATCGATCGATGCGCTCACCAGCACCGCATCGCCATCGCGGAAGGGCGTGGCATCGCCGAACCCCAACTGCTCTGCCAGCACCGCGCCCCGGCCCCCTTCGAGCGAAGCGGTGACGCGAAGGGGTGCCTCGGCAAGGCCGGACACGCCGGCGGCAAGGCTCGCCCTGAGATAGAGCTCACCCTGGCCAACGGGGCCACGCACGGTCACGGTCTGCCCGCCATTGTCGCCGGGCGGCTCGAGATCGAAGGACAGGTCCGCCGGCAGGGATCG
>JAEYXQ010000134.1 GCA_023431205.1 Pseudomonadota bacterium
ACTTGATGGCGCCGGCAGCCCGGTCGCCGATCTTCAGGAAGCTCATCAGGCCCGAGGACTTGCCGCCGCCGGAAAGCTTCTCGCCTTCGCCGCGGAGCTTGGAGAAATTGGTGCCGGTGCCCGAACCGTACTTGAACAGGCGCGCCTCGCGCACCCACAGGTCCATGATGCCGTTCTCGTTGACGAGGTCGTCATCGACGGACTGGATGAAGCAGGCATGCGGCTGGGGGTGCTCGTAGGCACTCTGCGACTGCACCAGCTGATGGGTGAAGGGGTCGACATAGAAGTGGCCCTGCCCGGGGCCGTCGATGCCATAGGCCCAGTGGAGGCCGGTGTTGAACCACTGCGGCGAGTTCGGCGCCACGCGCTGGGTGGCGAGCATGTAGGCAAGCTCGTCGCGGAAGGTGAGGGCGTCTTCCTCGCTGTCGAAATACTTGCCCTTCCAGCCCCAGTAGGTCCAGGTGCCGGCCAGGCGGTCGAAC
Source organism: Pseudomonadota bacterium (assembly GCA_023431205.1). Classification (GTDB taxonomy): domain Bacteria; phylum Pseudomonadota; class Alphaproteobacteria; order Rhizobiales; family Devosiaceae; genus Devosia. The sequence continues at coordinate 483 of JAEYXQ010000134.1, forward strand.
ACCTGGCGGGAATCGGTCTCGGAGCCATAGCGCTCACCCTTGGGGAGCTTGGCCAGGGCCTTCTCGTCCGGCACCGAGCGCCAGAGCCAGGACGGCACGTCGTTTTCCTCGAGCTTTCGGAGGGCCCTGGCGACACCGGCCTTGCGGAAATACTTCTGCGCGATGATGTCGGTGGCGACCTGCGACCAGGTCGCGGGCACGGCCATGTCTTCCAGCCGGAAGACGACCTTGCCATCGGGGTTGCGGATCTCGCTCGTGGCCGAGCGGAATTCGATCCCGGCGTAGCGGTCCTGACCGGCAGTGGTGAAGCGGCGTTCGATGCGCATGGAAGGTCTCGACTAGGTAGAAGGGCGTTGTTTCTACCTTCGCTCCGATTCCGCTCGGCACACAAGGGGTGGTGTCGGCGACACAGGGTGAGGGCTACCCGTAGTAGATGGGAGCTTTATCTGTGCATTCAAGGCCAAGCGCTTGAGCGGCAATGCGATTTGCCGGAATAACCATGTGGAAACCATTCGGCGCCATCCGCCCCCGGACTGCCGGTCAGGGGCCGGGAATCGGCAGGAATCCTAGTCAACCGGATTTGTTGCGTCGGCTTTGTGACGGCCCGTGGATAAACAAGCGCTAGTCGGGAGCAGGAAAGCCATGCAGCGGCCCCACCACTACCTGTAGTGTCCCGACGGCCTCAAGCAGCTAGTCGACCTGAGACTGCTCGAAGAGGTCCACCAGTCGGCGCCCATTGGGCTGCCAACCCAGTTCCTGGGCGGCAATCGCCACGGCGAGAGAGTCGTCGGGAAGCGGATTGGTCATCCGCCGCAGGGCAGGTGATTTTCGCCGCCGGGCAACCGACGGTGCCACGGCAGGTTGTTGGTCCGCAGCACGCTCAAATCACCGATCTTGGTCTAGGCTCCGCCACGACAGCGTGGTAAACCCCGGCCAAATCGCCTTCGAACAGCGGAATCGTAGAGTGGCCCAGTCCGGTTGGAAGAAGTTTTTGTCCGAGATTTTCGTCTGGTGGCAGGGCCAGACCTGGGGCACGCGCCTGTGGATCTGGCGGCATGGCGAATATGTCGGCAGCGACGAGTTCGGCAACATGTACTACCAGGACAAAAAGGCCAACCGCCGCTACGTGACCTATGCCGGCTACGCCGATGCCTCGCAGATCCCGCCGGGCTGGTTCGGCTGGATGCACCACCGCTTCGACACCCCGCCGACCGAGGTGAACTACAAGCCCCGCGAGTGGGAAAAGCCGCACGAGCCGAACCTCACCGGCACGGCACAGGCCTACCGGCCCGATGGCAGCCTGCTCAACCGCGGCGAGCGCCCGCGCGTCACCGGCGACTACGAAGCCTGGTCGCCGGAATAAGGCGGCCGCGTTTGCCGGCCGTGAGAGCCGCAGCCCTCCTGTGCGGATTGTTGCTGGGAGTGATGGGGGCGGGTTCTGCCGCCGCCCAGCCCATCGCCAATCCGGTGGCCACCTTTGCCGGCCTCGACAAGATCACAGGCCGCATCACGCGCTTTGACGTCTATATCGACGAGACGGTGCTGTTCGGTGCGCTCGAGATCACCCCGCGCGCCTGCTACAACCGCCCGCAGACCGACACGTTGCAGCGTACGTCGGCCTTCCTCGAAGTGGACCAGCGCAGCCTGACCGGCACCTCGCAGCGCATCTTCACCGGCTGGATGTTCGCCGACGCTCCGGCGCTGCACGCCATCGACCACGCCGTCTATGACGTTTGGCTGGTCGAGTGCAAAACCTCCACCGACGTGCCGCCGCCCGACCAGCGCTAGAAAATCCGTCGCCTCTCTGTCGATCCTCGCAAAGCTCGTTCGTCGCATGGTGGCGAACGGGTCGCGTTCGCGTGCGCAACGGGGAGCAGCAATGTTGCTGGAGGGCAGGACCGCCATCGTCTATGGCGGCAGCGGGGCCGTTGGAGCGGCCGTGGCAATGGTGTTCGGACGGCACGGGGCCAGAGTGGTGCTGGCGGCACGGCGGCGTGAGCCGCTTGAGGCGATCGCAGCGGAGATCGAAGCGGCGGGCGGCCAAGCCCATGTCGCTCCGGTCGATGCGATGGATGCCTCGGCCGTGGAAGGCCACCTTCGAGACGTCTCCGAACGGTTCGGACCGGTGAGGATCGCCTTCGCCGCGATCGACTGGGGCGACTCCCAGGGATCAGCGCTGGCGGACATGCCCGTCGAGCGCTTCATCCGTCCTGTACAGAACGCGTTGCGATCCTGGCACCATATCGGTGGCAGCGCCGCCCGGCACATGCGGGAGCACGGCGGCGGCGTGATTCTCGGCTTCACCGCCAATGCCGGGCGGGAGGCCTACAACAATGTCGGCGGCTTCGGCGTCGCCTGCGCGGCGGTGGAGCACTTCCTGCGGCAACTCGCGGTGGAGAACGGTCCGTTCGGCGTTCGCTGCTGCTGGGTGCGGTCGCCCGGATCGCCGGATGCACCGGGCGTGCGCGAGGTGTGGCAGATGCATGCCGACAGCCTGGGCCTCAGCTTCGAAGCGGTGCATCGCGAATTCGCCAAGGATACGCCGCTGCGCCGGATCGCGTCGTTGGCCCAGGTGGCGGACGCTGCGGTGCTGCTCGCCAGTGACCTCGCCTCGAGCATGACGGCGACCATGGCGAACACGACCGGCGGCGCGCAGGTCGACTGAGACAACAGGAGGAGAGACGACGATGATGACCTTGCCCGAGAACGTGGAGCGGCCTGCGCGGCCGTACATCTACGTGCCGTTCACCGTACGCATGGACCAGATGCAGCAGCCTGCCGACCAGGGCTTTCCGCAGCTGTTCGACTATCTGGCGCGGCATGGACTGAAGCCGGCCGGCGCGCCCTTCTACAACTACCGCCGCATCAACATGGAGGAGACGCTGGACGTCGAGGCCGGCATTGCCCTCGAGGCTCCGGCTGCGGAGGAGGGGGCAGTCAAGGCCGGAACCCTGCCGGGCGGCCGGTTCATGACCGTGACTTGGCACGGGCATCCGGACAAGCTCATCACCGTCACCGGCGTGCTGATCGGCTGGTCTCGGCTGACGGATCAGCCCTTCGACCAGAGGACGGAAGGTGCGGACGATCACTTCGCCTGTCGGCTGGAACTCTACGAAACCGAGCCGGACGTGGAGCCCGACATGAACAAGTGGGAGACGCGGCTCGAGTTCAAGCTGGGGGACTGACGCCGCGGTCGCGCCACTCGATCGGGCTCTTCCGCGCGGTCAGCAGGGGCACGACGATAGCGATGGCGCCGAACAGCACGTGCGGCCACCAGATGCGATCGGCAAAGCCGAACGTCCAGGGCGAGGCAAGGAGCACCAGCCCCGCCACGCCATCGATGCTGATATGCGCCAGCATCGGCAGCACCTTGATGGCGCCGAGCTCATAGCGGGTGAGGAGGCTCATGCCGATGGTTGCGACGCCGATGATGGTCGGCACCCATTGGGCGGCCGAGCCGTCGGCGAAGCCGAGCAGGAACGGCGCAAGGATCAGGGCAATGCCGTAGATGTAGTCGATGATGCCGTGGGTGCGCGTGGGGATCATGGCTTGTCTCCTTGATCCCGTGAACCGTCGAGCCGCGGCCCGGGTTCCGCGCTAGCGCTGCGGCTGGCGCTCGAGCGCGTGCCAGTCCCCCTCCAGCAGCAGCGCCTCTGCCAGGCGCTCCTCGTATTCCTCGCGCGGAATCTCGATGCCGCCGAGCGAGGCGAGGTGGGCGGTGAGGAATTGCGTGTCGAGCAGCACGAAGCCGCCGGCGTTGAGGCGCTCCACCAGATGCGCCATGGCCATCTTGCTGGCATCGGTGCGGCGGTGGAACATCGACTCGCCGAAAAAGGCGGCGCCGATGGCAAGCCCGTAAAGGCCCCCCACGAGCTCGGTTCCGTCCCAGACCTCCACCGTATGCGCCACGCCGCGGCGGAACAGCTCGCCATAGACCGCGCGGATGGTGCGGTTGATCCAGGTGCTGTCGCGATCCGCCCCCACCGTGGCGCAGCCCTCGATGATCGCCTCGAAATCGGTATCCACCTTGACGGTGAAGCCGGACTTGCGGATGGCCTTGCGCAGGCTGGTGGAGAGGTGGAACCCGTCCAGCGGGATGATGCCGCGCATTTCCGGGCTCACCCAGAACAGGTCTTCGTCCTCGGCATCCTCGGAC
>JAEYXQ010000137.1 GCA_023431205.1 Pseudomonadota bacterium
AGCTGGTCAGCTGCTCGACGCCCACCGGTCCCCGTGCGTGCATCTTGCCGGTGGCAATGCCGATCTCGCCGCCGAACCCGAACTCGCCGCCATCGGCGAACTGGGTGGAGGCATTGTGCATCAGGATGGCGGAGTCGATCTCGTTGAAGAATTTTTCGACCGCGGCGCCATCCTCGGCGATGATCGCTTCGGTGTGATGGCTCGAATAGGTCCCGATGTGGGCGATGGCCGCGTCGAGGCTGTCGACCACCTTCACCGAGATGATGGCGTCCTCATATTCGGTGCGCCAGTCCTGCTCGGTCGCCGCAACCGCCTCTGGGATCATCGCAGTCACCGTGGCGTCGGCCCGGATTTCGCAGCCCTTCTCCACCAGCGCCGCGATGATCGGCCGGAGGTGGGTGTCGACCACGTCGCGGTGGACCAGCAGCGTTTCGGCGGCGCCGCAAATGCCGGTGCGCCGCATCTTGGCGTTGACGATCACCTTCACCGCCAGCTCGAGATCGGCGCTCTTGTCGACATAGACATGCACCAGCCCCTCGAGATGGGCAAAGACCGGCACCCGCGCCTCGTCCTGTACGCGCGCCACCAGCGACTTGCCCCCGCGCGGCACGATCACGTCGATGGTGCCGCCGAGACCGCGCAGCATTTCGCCGACTGCGGCACGGTCGGTGGTCGGCACCAGTTGCACCGCATCCTCCGGCAGCCCGGCCTGCTTGAGCCCGAGCCGCAGGCACTCGACCAACGCCCGCGAGGATTGGGTGCTGTCGCTGCCGCCGCGCAGGATCACCGCATTGCCGGACTTGAGGCAGAGCGCACCGGCATCGGCGGTGACGTTGGGGCGGGATTCGTAGATCACGCCGATGACGCCGAGCGGGGTGCGCACGCGCTCGATGTGAAGCCCGTTGGGCCGGTCCCATTCGGCAATGACGCTGCCGACCGGGTCGGGCAGTTCGGCAATGGTGCGCAGCGCCTCGACAATGCCGTCGAGCCGCGCATCGGTCAGCAGCAGCCGGTCCTGGAAGGCCTTGGTCATGCCCTTGGCGATGGCGTTCTGCATGTCGACGGCGTTGGCGGCAAGAATGTCGCCCTTGTGGGTCTGCACCGCCTGGGCGGCGCCGACCAGGGCGGCGTGCTTGCGCTCGGCCGAAGCGGTAGCGAGCTTGGCGGCAGCAGCGCGGGCCCTGCGGCCGAGCGCGTCCATCATGGTGCCGACGTCATCGGCGATCACTTCCGCCAGGCTCATCTCACGCCTCCTCCTTGGCCCCGACCAGCACTAGGTTGTCACGGTGCACCAGTTCGGCGCGGGTGCCCACCCCCAGCAGGTCCTGCACCATTTCGCTCTTCTTGCCCATCACCAGCCGGGCATCGTCGCTGTCGAGACCGGCAAGGCCGCGGGCAAGCTCGCGGCCGTCGGGGTCGACGATCGCAAGGGTATCGCCGCGCTCGAACTCGCCGATGATGCGGGTCACGCCCACCGGCAGCAGCGAGCGGCCCTGCCGCAGCGCCCGCGCCGCGCCGGCATCGATCTCAAGCGTTCCCACCACGGCGAGCGTCCCCATGATCCAGCGCTTGCGCGCCTGCGCCCGCGAGCTCGAGGGATGGAACAGCGTGTGCCGCCCGCCTTGGTTCAGCGTTCGCAGGGGATGCAGCTCGGTCCCCTTGGCGATGATCATGGCGGTGCCGGCGAGCGTTGCGATCTTGCCGGCCTCGACCTTGGTGGTCATGCCGCCGCGCGACAGGTGGCTGGCAGCGCCGCCGGCCATGGCCTCAATGGCGGGGGTGATGGTCTTGACCACCGGGATGTGCTCGGCGGCCGGGTCCCGGGCCGGCGGGGCGGTGTAGAGCCCGTCGATATCCGACAGCAGCACCAGGCAGTCGGCCTCGATCATGGTGGCAACGCGCGCCGACAACCGGTCATTGTCGCCATAGCGGATCTCGGCGGTGGCAACGCTGTCGTTCTCGTTGATGATCGGGATGGCCCCGAGCCCCAGCAGCGTAGTGATGGTGGTGCGGGCGTTGAGGTAGTAGCGCCGCTCCTCGGTGATGTTGGGCGTGATCAGGATCTGCCCGGTAACGATGCCGTGCCGGCCCAGCGCCTCGGCCCAGGCCTGCGACAGGGCGATCTGCCCCGCACTCGCCGCCGCCTGCGACTGTTCCAGCGTCAGCGACACTGCCGACAGGCCCAACAGCCCGCGGCCCAGCGCGATCGCTCCCGAAGAAACGATGACGATCTCGCGCCCGTCAGCCTTGAGCGCGGCAATGTCCTCGGCCAGCGCCGCGAGCCATTCGGCCCGCAGCTTGCCGGCCTTGTCGACCAAAAGCGCCGAGCCGATCTTGATTGTGAGGCGCTTGTAGGTGGCAAGGGGGGTCATTGCTGGTTCACCACGCGCGTTGACGTCATCGCTCCTGCCCTCCCTCCCCCTTGAGGGGAGGGTAGCGACGCTAGGCCCGCCAGGGCCGTAGCAAGGCTGGGGTGGGGGTGACTCAGTGCTTCACCGATGGACCCCCTCCCTCGGTCCCTCCCCTCAAGGGGGAGGGAAGGCAGGAGCCGACCCCAAAGCGAAGCTGGGCAATTCCGCCCACCAATCACGGCGTCCAATTGGGTTCGACCTTGCGCCGCTCGGTCTCGGCCGCGGCGGCGCGTTCCTCGTCCAGCACCGACACCACCCGGTAGAGCACCTGGTCGATGTTCTGCCTTGTCGCGGCGGAAACGGTCATCACCTCGGCCTTGCTGACGCGCTCGAGTACCTCGAGCTTTTCCTTGAGCTCGTCGGGATCGATGGCGTCGATCTTGTTGAGAACGACGATCTCGTTCTTGTCCGCCAACCGCTCGTCATAGGCGGCGAGCTCGCCGCGGATGGTCTGGTAGGCCCCCTTCACGTCCTCCTGGGTGCCGTCGATCAGGTGGATCAGCACCGCGCAGCGCTCGACATGGCCGAGGAAGCGGTCGCCGAGCCCGGCGCCTTCGCTCGCCCCTTCGATCAGCCCGGGAATGTCGGCGAGAACGAAGTCATGCTCGCCGATCGACACTACGCCGAGATTGGGGTGAAGGGTGGTGAAGGGATAATCGGCAATCTTCGGGTTCGCGGCGGAAACCGAGGAGAGGAAGGTCGACTTGCCGGCATTGGGCAGGCCAACGAGGCCAGCATCGGCGATCAGCTTGAGGCGCAGCCAGATCCACTTCTCCTTGCCTTCCTGGCCGGGATTGGCGTGGCGGGGGGCCTGGTTGGAGCTGGTCTTGAAGTGGGCATTGCCGAAGCCGCCATTGCCGCCGGTGAGCAGCACCACGCGCTGGCCCACCTCGGTCAGGTCGGCGATCAGCGTCTCGTTGTCTTCCTCGAACACCTGGGTGCCGACGGGAACGCGCAGTACCGTGTCGGCGCCGTCGGCGCCGGTCCGGTTCTTGCCCATGCCATGGACGCCGGTCTTGGCCTTGAAGTGCTGCTGGTAGCGGTAGTCGATCAGGGTGTTGAGCCCGTCGACGCATTCGACGATCACATCGCCGCCGCGCCCGCCATTGCCGCCATTGGGGCCGCCGAACTCGACGAATTTTTCACGCAGGAAGCTGACGGCGCCGGCACCGCCGTCGCCCGAGCGAACATAGACCTTGGCCTGGTCGAGAAACTTCATCTTTGGCGGTCTTCCCAGACGCTGCGCGTCAATTGAGTGTCGATATGCTCCACCTCGGCGCCCCGTGCAAGGCAGAGCAGCCGGGAGCGGCCGATCTCGGTGAAGCCGAGCTTGTGCTGGATGGCCAGCGACGGCGCGTTGAAATGGAACACGCCGGAATAGACGGTATCGGCCTGGCTGGCCCCGAAGAACCAGTCGAGACTGGCCCGGCCCGCCTCGGTCATGATCCCGCGGCCCCAGAACGGCCGCCCCAGCCAGTAACCGACGATCGGCCCCTGTGGTCCGCGGTGAAAGCCGATCTGGCCGGCATAGCCTTCGCCCGGAACCTCGATCGAGAAGTTCGTCTCCTCGACCGGCAGGCCGGGGACCCGGGTGCGCAGCCAGGCTCGGGCATCGGACTCGTAATAGGGAAACGGCACTCGCGCCAGGTTGCCGGCCACTCCGAAGTCATTGAGATAACGCGCGATCGGCGCGGCATCGCCCATCTGCGGCGGCCGCAACAGCAATCGCTCCGTCAGGATGGTGGCGTTCACGCTGCTCTCCCTCGCTCCAGCCAGGCGGAGGCATCGAGCCGGCTCACCACATGCCGCACATTGCACTGCAGGGCATGGGAATAGCGCATCTCTTCACCCACCGCCACAAAGCCCAGCTTGCGCTGAACCGCCAGCGAGGCGTGATTGTTCCGCTGGGCGCAGGCGAGCACCGGCTCGGTGGAGGCAGCGAACCGCCAGTCGAGCACGGCGGCCGCCGCCTCGGTGGCAAAGCCGCGGTTCCAGTACCGCCGCGCCACCCAGAAGCCGAGTTCATCGGCGAGCGTGATGCAGCCCACGAGACCATGGTCGGCATGCTCGATGATGAACATGGCCCGTTCCGGGGTGACCGGCGGCGCCTGCCGCAGCCAGTCGATGGCCATGGCAAGCGTATAGGGCCAGGGCAGGGCGGTCAGGTGCCGCGCCACGGCGAACTCGCCGACCGCCAGGGTAAAGGCGGGCGCATCGGCAGAATTGGCCGGCCGCAGCAGCAGGCGTGGGGTGCGCAGCTCTGTCATCTGCCGAACTCCAGCCGCATCAGCACCATGCGCTGGCCCGCAAGGGTGCCCTGGCCGTCGACATCTTCGCCGATCTCGGTGAAGCCGAGCTTGGCAAGGACGTTGCGGGAGGCGGTGTTGGTGGGGAGCGCCCGCGATCGCAGCGCCGTTGCTCCCGCCGCTCGTGCGGCTGCCACCACGGCGCGCCCGGCTTCGGTGGCATAGCCGAAACCCCAGTGCGGCTGGCCCAGCCAGTAGCCGAGTTCGGGCAGTTGATCGGGCAGGAGGTGCAGCCCGATCGTGCCGATGAACTCCCCCTTGCAGGTGATGGCCCAGGCGAATTCCTCATCGCCACGGGCGATATGCTCGACGAAGAAACGCCCGTCGCCTTCCGCGTAGGGGTGCGGCAGCCGGGAGAGCACTTCGTGGATGGCGCGATTATTGGCGAGTGCTGCCATCTGCGGGACATGGGCCAGCGCCGGAGTGGTCAGCACCAGTCGCTCGGTGGCGATGGTGGCAGGCAGGCGATGCTTGAGGCTGTCCATGTCTTGGCTCCAGAAACGAAGAAGGGGACCGGCTGACCCGGTCCCCTCCCGATTGTCTGGCGCTGTGGCGCTGAACCGAGCCGGGGACCTTGGGTCTACCCGGCTGTGGTTCGTAAGACCTGCCGGGTTATTCGGCGGCCTCTGCCGGCTGGACGGAAACGAATACGCGCGAATCCGCACGGGTTCGGAACGCGACCTTGCCGTCGACGAGCGCATAGATGGTGTGGTCCTTGCCCAGGCCGACGCCGGTGCCGGGGTGCCACTTCGTGCCGCGCTGGCGGATGATGATGTTGCCGGCAACGACAGCTTCGCCACCGAACTTCTTGACGCCGAGACGACGGCCGGCGGTATCACGACCGTTGCGGGAAGAACCGCCTGCTTTCTTGTGTGCCATTGTCTAGCTCCTTATTCCTGGTCGGCCTTGGG
>JAEYXQ010000005.1 GCA_023431205.1 Pseudomonadota bacterium
CCATCGCGTCGTCCACTGACTATGACAGGGCCATCCAGAAGGGTGGGGCAGTTATCCGCATGAGCGAGCTCGACGACTTCAAGGCGACCTATTTCGACGAATGCTCGGAACTGCTCACCGAACTGGAAGAGCAGTTCTCGGCCATCGAGGAAGGCGAGCGCGACGCCGACCGGCTGAATGCCGTGTTCCGGGCGATCCACTCGATCAAGGGCGGCGCCGGGGCCTTCGGCTTCTCGGCGCTGGTGGGGTTTGCCCATGCCTATGAGACGCTGCTCGACTATGTGCGCGACGGCCGGGTGGAGATGAGCGACGACGTGGTGGCGCTGTGCATCCGCGCCAACGACATCGTTGCCGACCATGTGAAGGCGGCGCAGGACGACGTGGCGCTGCCGGCCGACTACGGCCAGGAAGAAAAGGCCCGCTTCGATGCGCTGGCGCGCGGGGAATCCGCTGCGGCCGGTGACGACGAGGAAGGCGGCGACCCGCTCGAGGAATTCGACATCGACTTCACCCCGGTTCGGGTCGAGCTCGAGGCCGCCGCCGAAGACGAGGGCGCACTCGAGGTCGAGGACGCTTTCGAGGCGCCGCCGCTGCAGGGCGAGGACGGGCACTGGGAAATCCGCTTCGTGCCGCATCGGGCGCTTTATGCCCGCGCCAACGATCCGCTGCTGCTGTTCCGCGAACTCGCGGCGCTGGGCGAGCTGCATGTGCGGGCGGTGTTGTCGGACATTCCGCCGCTCTCGGACTTCGAGCCGTTCGCGGTCTACTGCAGCTGGGAAATCACCTTGGTGTCGCCGGATGTTACCGAGGCGGCGATCCGCGAAGTGTTCGAGTTCGTCGATGGCGACTGCGATATCACCATCACCGCGCTCGGCGCGGGTGCTGCTGCACCGGCGCCGCGCTTGGCCGCAGCGGCAACCGCCCCGCTGATGGCGGACGTCGAGGCCCCCGAGTTCGATGTGGCGAGCCTGCTTGCCCTGTCGGAAGAGGAAGTGGCGGCTGCTGAAGAGCGGAAGCCGGTCGATGATCCGCTGATCCGTGAGGAGGCCCCCAAGCCCGCGAGCCCGGTGGCCGAACCCGAACAGGATACCTTCGAGGAGCCGCCGGGGCTGAGCTTTGCCGAGCTTGCGGCCACCATTGCACCACCTGCCAGTGTCGCCCGCCAGGCGCCGGAACCCAGTGCGCCGGCAGCTCCGGTCGCCAAGGTGGCGGTGTCGGCGGCTGCGGAGGGCGAGGAGCACGAGCGGCGCAGTCAGGGCGTTCAGTCCATCCGTGTCGATCTCGACAAGGTCGACCGCGTCGTCAACATGGTCGGGGAACTGGTGATCACCCAGTCCATGCTGACTCAGCAGATGGATGAAACGCTGCGCGCCCGCTACACCGAACTGGTGCGCGGCCTCGAAGTGCTGGCGCAGACGACGCGCGGGCTGCAGGATTCGGTGATGGCCATCCGCGCCCAGCCGGTGAAGTCGGTGTTCAGCCGCATGCCGCGCCTGGTGCGGGAACTGGCACAGAAGACCGGCAAGAAGATCAAGCTCGAGACCATCGGCGAGAACACCGAGATCGACAAGACGGTGATCGAGCAGTTGAGCGACCCGCTCACCCACATGATCCGCAACTCGGCCGACCACGGCATCGAGTCGCCGGAGCGTCGCCTCGCCTCGGGCAAGTCCGAGACCGGCACCATCCGCCTGTCGGCGGAGCAGGCCGGCGGCAACATTCTGATCGTGGTGGAAGACGATGGCGGTGGCATCAACCGCGAGCGCGTGCTGCAGGTGGCCCGCAACAAGGGCATCGTTGCCGCCGATCAGCAGCCGACGGACGAGCAGATCGACCAGCTGATCTTCGCCCCCGGCTTCTCGACTGCGTCGGAAGTCAGCGACATTTCCGGTCGCGGCGTCGGCATGGACGTGGTGCTCTCCAACATCAAGAAGATCGGCGGATCGGTGCATGTCCGGTCCTGGACGGGCCGGGGCACGCGGATGACGCTGCGGCTGCCGCTGACGCTCGCCGTGCTCGACGTGATGCTGGTCAAGGTCGGAGCCGGCCCCTATGTGGTGCCGCTCTCCTCGATCGTGGAAACCATGCAGTGCTCGCGCGCCAGCTTCGAGCGCGTGCCGTCCGGCGGACGGGTGCTGCAGGTGCGGGGGGAATATGTGCAGGTGATCGACCTGGCCGAGCGCTTCGGCCTGCCGACCGACCTGCCGGCGGACGATCGCTTCGTGGTTCTGTGCGAGACGGAAGGCAGCCAGAAGCTGGCGCTGATCGTCGACGACATCATCGGCCAGCAGCAGGTCGTGATCAAATCGCTGGAAGAAAACTTCGAACGCGTGGACGGCATCGCCGGCGGCACGATCCTGGGCGACGGCAATGTCGCGCTGATCGTGGACGTGCAGGGATTGAGAACCACCCAGCTTCACAAGAACGCCGCGTGAGCGGAGCCTGGTAAATTGCGTTGCCGGACAGAAGACCGGCAGAAAGGCCACGATGCAAATGGAAGCCCTGAACCTGCGGGACGACCTTTCCGACAAGACTGCCGTAGCGGGCCAGAACTCGCTGCAGCTGATCGCCTTTTCGATCGGTGAGCAGACCTACGGCGTCGAGATCACCACGGTGCGCGAAATCCGGGCCTGGAACGGAGCCACGCCGCTGCCGAACACGCGCGAATTCGTGCGCGGCGTGATCAACCTGCGCGGCACCATCGTGCCGATCTTCGACCTCAGGGCCCGGTTCGGGGATGGCCTGACCTCGCCAACCAAGAACCATGTCGTGGTGGTGATGAGCGTCGGCGACAAGTGGATCGGGATACTGGTCGATGCGGTGAGCGACATCCTCACCGTCTCCAAGGATGACATCCACAACGTGCCGGAAGGCAATTCCATCGACACTGAACTGCTCAACGGCATCGTCACCCATGACAGCCGGATGGTGGGCCTGATCGACCTCCACGCGGTGGTCTCCGGCGCCCGCATGGACAACTAAGGCACTGCCTGGAGCAGTCTCCGGCCCCCGGGGACTGCCGCTATCTTTCCCGGCGCTCATGTGGTAGTCTGTTCTGACTAGCGGGCCTGCGCTGCCCGTCGTTCATTTGCACCCTGTGTTCCTGTTCGGATCGATCCACTCCACACCGGAGCGGTTGCGCGAAGGACCGTGGCCGTGCACGCACTTGCCCATATCGACTCCATCCTCATCATAGAGGACGAGTATTTCATCGCTTCCGAACTCGGCGAGTTCTTCACCAGCCACGGCGCTGCCGGGGTGGTCGTCGCACCAGGCGTCGCGCAGTGCCTCGAACTGCTGGAACGCCATGCGGTGGACTTCGCCACGGTCGACATCAGCCTCAGCGACGGCTGGTGCGAGGAACTGGTGGAGGAACTGGTCGCCCGGTCCACCCCCTTCGTCTATGTCAGCGGCTATGCCCCTGACGACCGGCCGGGGCTGCCGCGCGCAGCCTGGATCCGCAAACCGGTCAATGAGCGAGAGTTGCTGGAGGCGATCCTGGCGGCTCGTCCGGCCAGGACAGATTCTGTCGACAGGAACGATTCCTCGCCGGCGCTCTGAAGCTTCAGAACAGCTCGACTTCGCCGTGGCTGGGGTGAACCGTAGCGACGCCCGACAGGGCGGGGACGCGGAGCTCGTCGAGGGTCAGGCCGGACCAGATCTCTTCATAATCGGCCACCGAGGCCGATGCGGGAAGCAGCGCGAACTGGCGGACGGCCAGGGCCATGTTGCGACACCGCTGTTCGATCCGATCCTGCCCCTGGATGGCGGTGATGATGATCTGGACGGCGTCGCGGATGGCAGGATTGCTGACGAGATCATCGTCGCCGAGAATGTCCAATGCCTCGGTGATCCCCTCCAGCATGGAGGACGACTGGCGCGCCGTCTCGTCCAATTCCTTCGCCAGTTTCTGCAAAGACATAGATGCTATCCCGAGCCCCAACGAAGGCACTCTAGCCCGCTAATCCTAAGGGTCTATTTCCAGCCCTCCGCGCGCCGCGGCGTGGTTAGCGATTGGCTAACGAGTTGCCGGTAGCATCCATGAGACTGGGCGTTCCGGGTACGACAAAGGCGTCAGATGGTTGCGGTGCATTCTCTTCCCCCCGAATTCGATCGCGGGGTTGTCACCACCGTGCACCAGGGGGACTGCCACGTCGCCCATGAGCCCGACGTCACCTTTTCCACCGTGCTGGGCAGTTGCATCTCTGCCTGCGTGCGCGATCGGGTGGCCAATGTGGGCGGCATGAACCACTTCCTGCTGGCCGAGCAGTCGGGCTCGGCCCGAGACCGCTACGGGGCCTCCGCGCGCTATGGCGCCTTCGCCATGGAGCAGTTGATCAACAAGGTGCTGAGCCGGGGCAGCGGCAAGAAGCAGAACCTCGAGATCAAGATTTTCGGCGGCGGCAAGATCAATTCCGCCCTTGATGACGTCGGGGCCAAGAACATCGAGTTCATCCGGCAGTTCCTGTCGGACGAAGGCTATGTTGCGACCAGCGAGGACGTCGGGGGCACCTATGCCCGCCGCGTCCTGTTCAAGCCCCACTCCGGACGTGCCTTCGTGAAACGCCTCGACAGCGACCTCGGCGCCTCGGTGGCACGCGAGGAAATGGCGCTTGCCCGCCGTCGCGTCATCGCGCCGGTTCCGGTGGACGACATCGAACTGTTCTAGCGCCGCGCGGGTTCAACTTTCGGCAAGAGCAATTAGCCAGACATTGCCGAAGACGGACGCCCGAAACGGTTGGTTAACCATGAGGGTCTACTTTGCCTTCATGTCCTTAGCCCTCGTTGCCAGCATCGGCTGCGTCCCATGGTCCGCTTGAACCAGGCGCTGATCAGCAACGGCATATGGCTCGGCGCCGCTGCGGTGAGCGGCGGCGTGTTCATCGCCTCAGGTCCGGGACCGGCATTCCTCACGGTGGCCGGCAGCCTGGTGGGCCTGGCAGTTGCCGGAACCATGGGGCTGGCCTTCATTGCGGAGCGGCAGGAGCAGCAGACGCTTCTCGACCTGGCGCTGGCTGCGGGGCTCAGCGAGCACCCCGACGAGCCGCTGACGATCGGGGGTATCGTCAGCCGGATGGGGCGACGGCTGGAAAAAGCCCATACCTTCAAATCGGCCATCGGTACCCTGCGGTTGCCGGCGGCGGTGATCGATGCTGGCGGGCGGGTGCTTGCGGCCAGTGCGGGGCTGGAACGGCTGGCGCCTGGGGCGGCAGAGGGCGGAACCCTGGATGGGCTGTTTGGCGCCGGCTATCTCGACGCCGGTGGCGGCGCGCCCGAGGAGGCGCTGGTCACGCTGGGCGGGCAGCGCTTCCAGGTGCGCCGACATGACCTCGCGGCCTCGCGCTGCCTGATCGAGCTCGAGCCGGCAGGCAGCTATATCGAGGACGACGATCTCGATGCGCTGGCGTCCGCGATCGGTGCCGGGCAGACGAGCTTCCGCTTCGAACAGGCAGCGGTGCAACGCCAAGAGGCGCTTGACGTCCTCAACAGCGGCATGGCGCGGCTAGACCAGCACCTTGCCCGCCTGGCGCAGGTGGCAGCGGGTGGCGAGATGCCCGATGCCCTTTCCGGGCCGCTGGGCGAGATCGGCCGCCGGCTTGCGGACCAGACGCGGGCGCTCGACGACCAGATTGCCGAGGAGCGGACGCTGCGCAGCACGGTGGAGCGGCGGCTGCAACGCGTCGCGCAACTGGTGGAAACCTTTGAAGCACGGGCGGCCGAGCTTGCGGCGCTGGTCAGCGACAGCGGTGGCGAGGTGCGGCAGGCCGGCGAGGTGCTTGCCGATGGGGCCGACCGCCTGCGGCGGGCGACGGTCGGCGGGCGCAAGGCACGCGAACTTGCAGGCGATGCCACCCTGGCGACGGTGCGCGCCGGTACAGCGGTCGGCGCGATCGATGGCATCACAGGGCAGATCGACCAGATGGTCGCTGCCATCGAAGATATCTCGTTCCGCACCAACCTCTTGGCGCTGAACGCGGCAGTAGAGGCCGCCCGTGCCGGGGAGTCGGGCGCCGGGTTTGCGGTGGTGGCCGATGAGGTGCGCCAGCTCGCCCAACTCAGCAATCGTTCTGCCAAGGACATTCGCGCCGCGGTGAGCCAGGGCCGGGCGCAGGCGGCTGCCGGCCTTGCCGAAACGGAGGGCCTCAAGAAAATGGTGGCCGACCTCGAAGAGCATTTACGCAATCTAAGCAATGAGACCGATACGATCGCCATCAGGATCGAAGGCGGGGAAGCTTCGTTGAAGCGCCTCGGCGAGCGGATGGCGGCGCAGGACGCAGCAGCGGCGGATCAACCGGTGCAACTGGCACGCGCTTCCTGAACGCGCCCCGGCAGAAGCCGGCAAACGGGATAGGCAGTATGGAACCGGGAGAAATCTCCCTCAGCGACCGCGAATTCAGTCGCGTCAAAGCCCGCGTGTACCAAGTCGCCGGCATCTCGTTGAGCGAGGCCAAGCGGACGCTGGTGGTGTCCCGTCTCAGCAAAATCGTACGGGCTCTCGGGCTGCCGAGCTTCGATGCCTATCTCGACTATCTCGAGCGCGGGGGCACGGCCGAGGACGGGCAGAACTTCGTCAACGCGCTGACCACCAACCTCACGCGCTTTTACCGCGAAGACCATCATTTCGAGCACTTGCGCTCCTATGTCGGCTCGCTGCTGAGCGAGCGGCCACGGGGCTCGCGGCTGCGCATCTGGTCAGCCGGCTGTTCGACCGGGCAGGAACCCTTCACCATCGCCATGGACCTGCTGTCGGTCTATCCCGAGCTCAAGCGCTGGGATTTCCGCATCCTGGCCACGGACATCGATACGGCGGTGATCGCCAAGGCCGCCAAGGGAACCTACCCCGAGAGCGAACTCAACGGCCTGTCGGCCGAGCGCCAGCGGCTGTTCGAGCGCCCCGGCGACGGCACCATCCGCATTCCGGCCGAAGCGCGGGAACTGATCTCCTTCAAGCCGCTGAACCTGATCAGCGCCCCGTGGCCGATGAAGGGGCCGTTCGACGCCATCTTCTGCCGCAACGTGGCGATCTATTTCGACAAGCCCACCCAGGGCGAGGTGTTCGGCCGGCTGGGCCGGATGCTGGCGCCGGAGGGCTTTCTCTATATCGGGCACTCCGAAAATCTCGGGTCCGGCGGCGAAGGCTTCCGGCTCGTGGGCAAGACCATCTACCAATCGCGTGAACCCCTTCGCAAACGAGCAGCCGCATGAGCATCAAGGTCCTTGTCGTCGACGATTCGGCGCTGATCCGTGAGGTGCTGTCGCGCATGCTCAGCCGCGACGGCGACATCGTGGTGGTGGGCACGGCCACCGACCCGATCGACGCCCGCGAGAAGATCAAGACGCTCGATCCGGACGTGGTGACGCTCGACATCGAAATGCCCAACATGAACGGGCTGGCGTTTCTCGAGAAGCTGATGCGGCTGCGGCCGACGCCAGTGGTGATGGTGTCGACGCTGACCAAGAAGGGCGCAAGCGAGACGCTGCTGGCGCTGGAACTGGGAGCGGTGGATTTCGTCGCCAAGCCCAGCGCCGAGTTCGAAGGCGGGATTGAAGCCTTCGGCGCCGGGCTCCGGGACAAGATCCGGGCGGCGGCAAAATCGGATGTGCACGGGCGTGCCGTCAGCCGGGCACAGTCGCCCAAGGTTGCCATCAAGACTGCGGCGGCGCCGGCGGGATCGCTGATCGCACTTGGGGCCTCGACCGGTGGCGTCGAAGCGATCCGCACGGTGCTGGCGGAGCTGCCGGCGGATTGCCCGCCCGTGGTCATTGCCCAACACATGCCGGCCGGATTCACCAACCGCTTTGCGGCCCGGCTCGACGAATTGTGTGCGCTGAAGGTGGTGGAGGCGGCCGACCGCATGCCGCTGTTGCCCGGCCACGCCTATGTGGCGCGCGGCGACTACCACCTGCGGGTGGAGCGCAGCTCGGGCCAGCTCAAGGCGCGGCTGGCACAGGACGACCTCGCCTCAGGGCACCGGCCGAGCGTCGACGTGCTGTTTGAATCGGTGGCGCGCACGATCGGGCCGATGGCCGTGGGCGCCATTCTCACCGGCATGGGCCGGGACGGGGCGCGCGGGCTGAAGCTGATGCGGGACGCCGGCGCCTATACGGTGGGGCAGAACCAGGCGACGGCGCTGGTCTATGGCATGCCGCGCGTTGCCTTCGAGGAAGGTGCGGTGGTGGAACAGGCGCCGCTGGACGCAATCGCGGGACGGCTGGCGAGCGCGCTGGTGCGGCTCAAGACCGCTGCCTGAGCCGGCCAAGGCATCAATCGCGCCAGCCCGATTGAGAGATTTGTAACGCTTGCCCTTCTAGAGTTCAGGCACAGAAGGAACGGGGCCGCCAGCCGGCTCCGTCGCGCCAAGAAGGTGTATACGAGACCATGCCCAAAGCCAGCGCTCTCAGCGTCCTCGTCGTCGACGACCAGCAGTCCATGCGCGGGATCTGCAAGTACATCCTCACGCAGCTGGGCTTCAAGGATATCATCGAAGCCAAGAGCGGCCGCGACGCCCTTGGCAAGCTCGAAAAGACCAATGTCGACCTGATCATTTCCGACTGGAACATGGAAGACATCGACGGGCTGACCCTGCTCAAGGTCATCCGCAAGCATCCCCGGACCCAGGCGATGCCGTTCATCATGGCTACCGGCCGTTCCGACAAGGAGCAGGTGAAGGAAGCCATCTCGTTCGGGGTGAACAACTACATCATCAAGCCCTTCGACGCTTCGACCATGAAGAAGCGCATCGAGGCAGTGATCGGCGCGCTGACCTGAAGCCTGCGGCCTGAGCCGAGCTGAACGAGGCCGCCCTGGGGCGGCCTTTGCTTTTTGTGGACGCAACCTGCTCGAAATACAGGCAGACGGGGCTCTCCGTAAGGAGTGATTAAGCCGCTGCCGTATATCGTTGCAACGGTGCCGGCTCTTGCCGGCGGGGGAATTTCCTTGTCCCGGACAGACGCCGTTGGCGCGCCGCAGGAGCGGTCGGCCCGGGACAGGTCACACGGAGTGATAGGATGCGTTTGCTGCCGCAGTTGAAGATCGCACAGAAGTTGCCGCTGGCGCTGGTGGGATCGGCCCTGGTGGTCAGCGCCGGCGTCGGTATCGCCAGCTATTTCATCGGCCTCGCGACGGTGCAGGAACAGCGCGACCAGTCGATGCAGGCGGCGCTCAACACGGCCAGCGTGATGGTCAGCGACTACTACCAGAGCGCCGAGGTCGACCTGCGGCTGTTCGTGCAGCGCTCCGATACCGTCGCGGCGATGAAGGGCCTGACCCGGGCGCTGGACGAGCTGCGCATGGGCCTCAAGGAACGGGCGGGTCCGCAGCTGCAGGCGGCCTATGGCACCGAGAGCCCGAACCCGGAAGACCGCGCCTCGGTGGACAGCGTCGGCATCAAGGGCGCGACCTATGATGCGCCGCACAAGCGTTTCCATCCAGGCTTCCGCACGCTGATGCTGGAGCGGGACTACAGCGACGTGCTGCTGATCAGCGCTGCCGGCGATGTAGTCTATTCCGTCGCCAAAAATCCGGACTTCGTCAGCAACGTCGCCAGCGATGCCGACGCGGCGGCCAGCGGGCTCGGGCGGGCCTTCGCGGCGGCCAAGGACCTGGCGCCCGGCGCGGCTGCCTTCGTGGACTTCACCAATTACGGCCCCACCGGCACGGTGGAGAGTTTCATCGCCATGCCGGTGCACGAGGGCGACGAGGTCACCGGCGTGATGGCGCTGGCGATTTCGCCGGTGGCGGTCAGCACCCAGATCGAGGGGGTGTCCGGGCTCGGCGGTACCGGCGAGGTGGTGGTGGTGGGCCAGGACGGCCTGTTGCGCACCGACTCGAGCCACACCGAGGCTGCGGACGTGCTTGTCACCCCGCTGACCTCGGACGTGATCACCCGCGCCTTCGAAGGCGAGAGCATCGAAGGGACCAGCACCGACTATCGCGGCGACACCATGGTGGTGCGCGCCAAGCCGGTTGCCGTGGGTGACACGGTGTGGGCAGTGGTGGCGGTGCAGCCCGAGCAGGAGGCTTATGCCGCCGTGGTCGAGATGCGCAACATGACGCTGATCGTCGGTGGCGTGTTGCTGGCCATCGCGGCGGTGGTGGGCATGCTGTTCGCCCGCTCGCTCACCAAGCCGATCAGCCGCCTGACCTCGACCATGGAAGCGCTGGCCGAAGGCGACCTCGATGTCGAGGTGCGGGGCGCCCAGCGCCAGGACGAAATCGGCGCCATGGCGCGCGCCGTGGAGATTTTCCGCGAGAATGGCATCCGCATCGCCCAGATGACGGAAGCGGAGGCCGCGCAGGTGCTGCGCACGCAGGCGGAGCGCGCCGCGATGATGCAGGATTTGCAGCGCGCCTTTGGCGTGGTGGTCGACGCGGCAATTGCCGGCGACTTCACCCAGCGGGTGGAATCCGAATTCCCCGACCCGGAACTGAATTCGCTGGCCCGTTCGGTCAACGAACTGGTGGAGACGGTGGATCGCGGCATCAGCGAAACCGGGCAGGTGCTGGCCGCGCTCGCCAACACCGACCTGACCCAGCGGATGCACGGGGATTTCCAAGGTGCCTTCGCCAAGCTCAAGGCCGACACCAATGCGGTGGCCGAGAAGCTCACCGAAGTGGTGGGGCAGCTCAAGGACACCTCGCGCACGCTCAAGAGTGCGACGGGGGAAATCCTGTCGGGTGCGAACGACCTTTCGGAGCGCACCACCAAGCAGGCGGCCACCATCGAAGAAACCAGCGCCACCATGGAGCAGTTGGCGGCGACGGTGCTGCAGAACGCCGAACGGGCCAAGGAAGCCAGCGGCGTTGCCGCGCAGGTCACCCGCACCGCCGAGGATGGCGGGCAGGTGATGCACAAGGCGACCGAAGCCATGGAGCGGATCACCCAGTCCTCGGCCAAGATCAGCAACATCATCGGGCTGATCGACGATATCGCCTTCCAGACCAACCTGCTGGCGCTCAACGCTTCGGTGGAAGCCGCGCGGGCTGGCGACGCCGGCAAGGGCTTTGCGGTGGTGGCGGTGGAAGTGCGGCGCCTTGCCCAGTCGGCGGCGCAGGCGTCCAACGAGGTCAAGGTGCTGATCGAGCAGTCGGCAACCGAGGTCAACAGCGGCAGCAAGCTTGTTTCGGATGCCGCGGCCAAGCTTGAGACCATGCTGCAGGCTGCCCGCTCCTCCAACGAGCTGATGGGCTCCATCGCCCAGGAGAGCCGCGAGCAGGCGTCGGCCATCGACGAGGTCAACACCGCCGTCCGCACTATGGACGAGATGACCCAGCACAATGCGGCGCTGGTGGAAGAGATCAACGCGGCGATCGAACAGACCGAGGCGCAGGCGAACGAACTGGATCGCGTGGTCGACATCTTCACCACCGGGGAGGCAGCCGTCGACACGCGCCGCCAGGCTCCGCCGGTCCGGCAGTCGCCGGTGCAGAGCCTTGCCGCGGGGGCCCGCGGCCTACAGGATAAGCTCCGCACGGCGGCGAAATCCTACCTCAGCCACGGCAATGCGGCGGTGGACAAGGACTGGAACGAGTTCTGATCACAGAATCGGGTCGGGCGCTTGAACCGGACCTGGACACACCCACATAGGGAGCATGTTGAACATGCTCCTCCCCCGTGTCCTGCGCTTCCGCAAGGAAGTGGTGCTGCTCTGGCAGGCGTTCCGTTCTCCGGTGACGCCGCCTTACCTCAAGATCGCGACGGCGTTCGTCGCCTTCTACCTGATCAATCCGTTCGACCTGATCCCCGACCTGATGCCGATCCTCGGCTGGGCCGACGACCTGATCCTGGTGCCGCTAATGGTGAGCTGGATCGTGTCGCGACTGCCGGTCCCAGCCAAGGCGCAGGCCCGCGCACCGCGCCGCGACGTGGTGGAGACGAGCTACCGGCGGATGTAGCTGCGAGCGACAGCCGCGAAATGATGGGCCCCCGGATCAGATCCGAGGGCCTTTTTCTTCACTGAGCCGCGACGGCGCCGCTACTCGAGCCGCACCAGGAGGTCCTTGGCGTCGATCTGGTCGCCGGGGCGGATCAGGAGTTCGGCCACCACGCCATCGACTTCGGCGTGGATCGCGGTTTCCATCTTCATCGCTTCGATCGAGCAGAGCACGTCGCCGGCCTGGATCGTCTGGCCCTCCTTGACCGCGAGGGTCGAAATGACGCCCGGCATGGGCGCGCCGACCTGCCTCGGATCACCCGGCTGGGCCTTGGCGCGGACCTTGATCTCGCCGGCCTTGAGCCGGTCGGGAACGTTGATGGTGCGCGGCTGGCCATTGAGGTCGAAGAAGACGCGGACCTCGCCCTTGTCGTTGGTGGGCGCGCAGCCGAGGTAGTTGATGACGAGGGTCTTGCCCTTTTCGATGTCGACGAGCAGTTCGTCGCCCTCGTTGAGGCCGTAGAAATAGACCGGCGTCGGCAGCACCTCGGTGGGGCCGTAGCGATCCTGGGTCTTCTCGAAGTCCGAATAAACCTTGGGGTACATCAGGTAAGAGGCCAGGCGGAAATCATCGATCTCGTGCCCGACTTCCTCGGCGATCTTCGTGCGCTCGGCGTCGAGGTCGACGTCCTTGAGGTATGAGCCGGGGCGGTCGACCAGCGGCTGCTTGCCCTTGAGCACCTTTTTCTGCAGCGCCTCGGGGAAACCGCCCGGCGGCTGGCCAAGATCGCCCATGAAGAAGCCGACGACGGAATCGGGGAAGGCAATGTCGCGGCCGGGGTCTTCCACCTCGGCCCGGGTCAGGCCGGCGGAGACCATGGCCAGCGCCATGTCGCCCACCACCTTGGACGAGGGCGTTACCTTGACGATGTCCCCGAACATGCGGTTCACGTCGGCATAGGTCTGGGCCACTTCATGCCAGCGGGTTTCGAGGCCCAGCGAGCGAGCCTGCTCCTTGAGGTTTGTGAACTGGCCACCCGGCATCTCATGAAGATAGACCTCGGAGGCGCCGCCCTTGAGGTCGCTCTCGAAGGCGCGGTACTGCGTGCGCACCGCTTCCCAGTAGAACGAGATCTGGCGGACGGCAGTGGCGTCGAGCCCGGGGTCGCGCTCGCCGCCGGCGAGGGCCGCGACCAGCGAGCCGAGGGTCGGCTGAGACGTCGTGCCCGACAGCGCATCCATGGCGGCGTCGATCGCGTCTACACCCGCTTCCACCGCCGCCAGCACCGTCGCGGCCGATGCGCCCGAGGTGTCGTGGGTATGGAGGTGGATCGGCAGGTCGACTTCCTGCTTGAGGGTGGAAATGAGCTTTCTGGCAGCGACAGGCTTGAGCAGGCCGGCCATGTCCTTGATGCCGAGGACGTGGACGCCGGCCGCTTCCAGCTCCCTGGCGAGGCCCACATAATATTTGAGGTCGTACTTGCTGCGGTCGGGGTCGAACAGGTCGCCGGTGTAGCAGATGACGCCTTCGGCGACCTTGTTCTGCTCGATCACGGCGTCGAGCGAGACGCGCATGTTCTCGACCCAGTTGAGGCAGTCGAAGACGCGGAAGATGTCGACGCCGCCGCGCGCTGCTTGCTGGACGAAGAACTTCACCACATTGTCGGGATAGTTGGTGTAGCCGACGCCGTTGGAGCCGCGCAGCAGCATCTGAGTGAGGATGTTGGGGGCGCCCTCGCGCACCTTGGCCAGCCGCTCCCACGGATCCTCGTTGAGGAAGCGCATGGCCACGTCGAAGGTGGCGCCACCCCAGCACTCGAGCGAGAACAGGTTAGGCAGCCCGCGCGAATAGGCCTGGGCGATGCGGGTGATGTCGAAGGAGCGCATGCGCGTGGCGAGCAGCGACTGGTGCGCGTCGCGCATGGTGGTGTCGGTGAACAGCACCCGCTCCTGGCTCTTCATCCAGCGCGCGAGGCCGCCCGGGCCGTCGCGGTCCAGCACCTGCCGGCTGCCTTCGGTGACCGCCAGCGGCGGGAACTCGGGGACAACCGGGGCGGCAGCGTCGGCCGGAGGACGGGGGCGGTCGCGGACTTCGGGGTGGCCGTTGACGGTGACGTCGGCGATGTAGCTCAGCAGCTTGGTCGCCCGGTCCTTGCGTGGCTTGAAGTTGAACAGGTCCGGCGTCGTGTCGATGAAGCGCGTGGTGTAGCGGTTCTCGAGGAAGTCCGGATGGGTGATGATGTTTTCAAGGAAAGCCAGGTTGGTCGAGACGCCGCGGATGCGGAACTCGCGCAGCGCGCGGTGCATGCGGGCGATAGCTTCATCGGCGCTCGAGGCCCAGCAGGTGACCTTTTCCAGGAGCGGATCGTAGTAGCGGGTGATGACGGCGCCGGTATAGGCGGTGCCGCCATCGAGGCGGACGCCGAAGCCGGTGGCGCCGCGATAGGCGGTGATGCGGCCGTAGTCGGGGATGAAGTTGTGCTCGGGGTCCTCGGTGGTGACGCGACACTGGATGGCGTTGCCGTTGAGGCGGATGTTCTCCTGCAGCGGGACGCCGGATTCGGGGGTGCCGATCACGGCGCCGTCGAGCACGTGAATCTGCGCCTTGACGATGTCGATGCCGGTCACCTCCTCGGTGACGGTGTGCTCGACCTGGATGCGCGGATTGACCTCGATGAAGTAGAATTCCTCGGTGTCGGCATCCATGAGGAACTCGACGGTGCCGGCGCCGCGATAGCTGGCGGCCTTGCCGAGCTTCACCGCGGCGTCGGTGAGGGCCCTGCGACCGGTCTCGGAGAGGTAGGGCGCCGGGGCGCGCTCGACAACCTTCTGGTTGCGGCGCTGCACCGAGCAGTCGCGCTCAAAAAGGTGCACGAGATTGCCGTGGTCGTCGCCGAGCAGTTGCACCTCGACGTGGCGGGCGCGCTCGACCAGCTTTTCGAGATACATCTCGTCCTTGCCGAAGGCCGCCTTGGCTTCGCGCTTGCCTTCCGACACTTCGTTGACGAGGTGAGCCTCGTCCATGATCCGGCGCATGCCGCGGCCGCCGCCGCCCCAGGAGGCCTTGAGCATCAGCGGATAGCCGATCTCGGCGGCCATGCGGCGGACCTGGTCCATGTCGTCCGGCAGTGCGTCGGTGGCCGGAACCACCGGGACGCCGGCCTTGATCGCCATGTTGCGGGCGGCGACCTTGTTGCCGAGGTCGCGCATGGTCTGGGCGCGCGGACCGATGAAGACGATGCCGGCGTCCTCGCAGGCATCGGCGAATTCGGGGGACTCGGATAGCAATCCGTAGCCGGGATGAATGGCATCGGCGCCGGAGATGCGGGCGATGCGGATATATTCGTCGATCTGGAGATAGGCCTCGACCGGGCCGAGCCCCTTGCCGATCAGATAAGCCTCGTCGGCCTTGAAGCGGTGGAGCGCCAGCTTGTCCTCTTCGGCATAGGCCGCCACGGTCTTGAGCCCGAGTTCGTTGGCGGCGCGAAATACGCGGATGGCGATTTCGCTGCGGTTGGCGACGAGGATCTTTTTGATTGGCATCGATTTAAATGTCCGGGCAAGGGAGATGGACGGCCGTTCGGCCGGGCCAGCATAGCCGACGGCGGCACGGCTGAGGCGCCCCAACCGTCACGGGGCAGTTATGTGCGGCTGAGATGGCCAGCCAGGTGGCTCATGTCGTAGCCGGCGCCGGCGGCCTCGGTGATGATCTCGTCGGCCGGGCGTTCGCCGGCCTGGGACAGCGCCCACAACGTGGTCGAGCGGGTGCCGGAGCGGCAGAACGCAAACACCGGGCCAGTGCTGGCTTCGATGGCCGTCTTGGTCTGCTCCACCATCTCGGGGTTCACCCCTTCGCGGCCGAGGGGAATGGCATGATAGGCCATCCCGGCTGCCTCGGCGGCGGCGGCGATCTCGCTGCCGGCGGGCTGGTCCGGCGACTCACCGTCCGGCCGGTTGTTGATGATGGTGGTGAAGCCGAGGGATTTGAGCGCGGCCACGTCCTCGGGCTGGATCTGCCCGGCAACCGTGATTCGGTCGTTGATTCGCTTCAGGTCCAAGTCGCTACTCCCCGCTGTCGCCGTCGCTGCCCCTCGCGGCGCCAGTTATATCCACCGTACCGGCGGGGACGCAACTGCGCCGAAGGGATTGAGATGGGTCAGGGTGAGGGCAGGGCAGCACCCACCCAGGGCTCCCACACCTCCCGGCGCTCGGCCACGAAGCGGTCGGCGACACCTTCCACGGTGCTGCCGGTTTCGCTGAGCTGGGCCAGCATGGCGTTCATTTCCGCCAGTGGCAGGCTGGCGCGCTGGAGATAGTCGGCCACTTGCGGTGCTTCGATGAATACCCACTCGCTGACCGCGATCACCACCGGTTCGGCGGCAAAGGCACTCGGCTCGGGGGAGGGGCAGGCGCGCCGCGCCAGGCATTGTGCCGCTTCTTCCGCATAGTCGCCCATGTCGAGCGGCAGGAAGTTGAACTGCGACAGGACGGCATTGGGGGCCCAGTAGTAGAAGATGATCGGCTCGGAGCGGCTCACCGCCTCGGCAAGGAGCGTGTCCATCTCGAAGCGGTTGGCGGGCTCGACCAGTTCGACGAGGTCGGTGAGGCCGTAGGCGGCAACGAGGTTGCGGTTGATCACCGAACAGGCCCAGTCGGCCGGACAGGAGATGAAGCGCACCGGGTTGCCTGCGGCGAACGTCGGCAGGGCCGCGGCGAGGTCGGCGGCCGTGATCGGCTGCGGCAGGGCTGCGGCGAGGTAATCGGGCACGTACCAGCCCTCGAGCTGGGTCTCGGCATAGGTGGGAGCCGCCTGGCGCAGCATCTGCGCCTCGATGCCCGCATTCCACACTTCCACGGCGCGTGTCGGCCACATCTCCGGCGCCAAAGCGGGCTGACCGGTCGAACCCATGGCCGAAGCCGTGGCAGCAAGGTCGCCCGGCACCACTTCGGCCGTGCAACCGAAGCTGCGGGTGAGGATGCGGGCATGGATCTCGGCCAGGAGTTCGGCGGAGGGCCAGGCCATGCGGGCGATGCTGAGCGGGCGGGTGCCGCAGGGTGGGGACGGCTCGGCAGGCGCCGTAGCCTGGTCTTGCGCCTGGTCGACCACGGTGACCTGGGCAATGGCGGGACCGGCCAATGCGGCGGCAAAGAGGATCAGGGTCGCGGCCAGGTGCCGGAGTTGCATGGAGGCCTCCTTTGCCGGTCGATCTATGGCGAAACCGGGGGCGTTAAGCAACCGCAGCGGCGATCGGAATTGCGGTGCAATCCCCGGTGACTCGACACGATGAAATGTGCAACAGTCCCGGCAGCGGGGCGCCAAGGGAGCGCCCCCTATATCGCGTCGCGCCGCTCGCAAGGAAGGGCCCGTCAAGGACCGCCCAGCGGTTGCGACCCAGCAGAGGGACGTACATGCGCAAAATCCACAAGACCCTGACCCTGGCCGTTGCCGCCACCACGCTGTTCGCTGCCGCTCCGGTTCTGGCCCAGGAGGTCAAGATCGGCTTCCTCGCCGACGTGACCGGGCCGATTGCGGGCTTTGCTCCGGGCATGGTGGATGCCGGCAACCTGGCCATCACCCATGTGAACGATCAGGGCGGCATCCTCGATGGTCAGACCCTGACCTCCGTGCTCGCCGACTCCGCCTGTGACGGCGGTGCTGCCGGTCCGGCTGCCGACCGCCTGGTCAACGCCGAGAACGTCGTCGCCATCTTCGGCGGCTACTGCTCCGGCGCCACCATTGCCGGCGCCAACGGTTCGGCCATTCCGGGCAATGTGGTGATGATCTCGCCGGCCTCGACCGCTCCGGCCGTGGCCGAGCTCGATGACAACGACCTGGTGTTCCGTGACGTGGTTCCGGACTCCATCCAGGGCGTCAAGGCTGCCGAACTGCTGCTCGCCCAGGGCGTGACCGAAGTCGGCCTGACCTATGTCAACAACGACTACGGTTCGGGTCTGGCCGGTGCGTTCGAGGAAGCCTTCGTGGCCGGCGGCGGCACCGTGCTCGCCAATGTCGCCCATGAAGACGGCAAGGCCGACTACCGTCCGGAAATCGGCCAGATCGAAGCCTCCGGCGCCACCGCGCTGGTAATTTACGGCTACGAGAATGCCGGCGGCGGCGCCATCCTGAACCAGGCTGTGGAAGCCGGCTCGTTCGACCTGTTCGTCGGTGGTGACGGCATGGCCGGTGAAGCCCTGCTGGCCACCCGCGACGCGGCCAACCTCGAAGGCATGATCCTGACCCAGGCCGCTCCGGCCGAAGGACCGGCGTTCGATGCGCTGGCTGCCCTGACGGAAGCTGCCGGCCAGGATGCCAACGGCACCTATGTGACCAACTCCTATGACGCCGTGTTCCTGCTGGCCCTGGCCATCGAGAAGTCCGGCTCGGCCGATCGCGACGGCGTTTCCGCCGCTCTGCGTGAAGTCGCCAACGCTCCAGGCGAGACCATCCTGCCGGGCGAGTGGGAGAAGGCCAAGGAACTGATCGCTGCCGGTACCGACATCAACTACGAAGGTGCCTCAGGCACCGTCGAGTTCGACGACGTCGGCGACGTGGCAGGCGCCATCAACTACTTCGTGGTTGAAGGCGGTTCGGTGGTCAACAAGGGCCTGATCGAGTAGTCGGCAGCCCACTTTCCATCAGGGCCCGGGCGGCGACGCCCGGGCCTTTTCGTTTCTGAACCCTTCGCTCCGCTGTCTCGTTGCAGCCCGCGAACAAAGGAGTGTGGCATGATCGCGAGCCAGCAGGACGTCCCCGACCTTTCCGGCAAATCGGCGCTGGTGACGGGGGCCACCAGCGGGATCGGGCTGGAAGCAGCCCGGATGCTGGCAGTAGCCGGTGCGCATGTGATCCTGTGCGGGCGGAATGCCGACAAAGGCGTGGCGGCCATCCGCGCCATCGCCGAGAGTGCGCCCCGGGGCACGGTCGAGTTCGAGCGCTTCGACATGGCCGACCTGGCAGATGTCGCGGCTGGCGCGGCCCGAATCGGGGCGACGCATGCGCGGCTCGACATCCTCATCAACAATGCCGGCGTGATGATGCCGCCGCAGCGCCGCAGGACGGTGGATGGCTACGAGCTGCAGTTCGGCACCAACCATCTGGCACACTACGCCCTGACCGGGCGGCTGTTGCCGCTGTTGCAGGCGGGCCGGGCGCGCGTGGTTTCAGTTGCCAGCAATGCGGCGCGGCGTGGGCGGATGCGGTTCGAGGATCTGCAGTTCGAGCGGGGCTATGTGGCCTGGGATGGCTACGCGCAATCCAAGCTCGCCAATCTGCTGTTTGCCCGCCATCTGCAGAAGCTCAGCGATCAGTTCGGCTGGGGCCTTCGCGTCGTGAGCGCGCATCCCGGCCTTGCCCATACGGGGTTGGTGCCCAGCGGCATGGGTGACGGAGCGCTGGCGCGGGTGGCCAGCTTCTTCAGTTCTGTTGCGGCACAATCGGCGGCAGCCGGTGCGCTGCCGCTCGTTGCGGCCGCAGTGGAGCCTGATCTGTCGCCCCTGGACTATGTCGGGCCGGCCGGCATTGGCGGCTGGCGGGGCAAGCCCACTTTGGTGGAGCGGCCGGCGGCAGCGCACGACGACGCGGCCGCCGAGCGGCTCTGGGCGGTGTCGGAAAACCTCGCCAACCTGCGATATGCAACCGGCGGGCTCTAGCCGCCGGCCCGCTCAGGCCTCGCGCCGCACCACTTCGGGAATCAGGCCCTTGGGCGCATAGCGCAGGGCGATGGTGATCACCACGCCGAGCACGAAGACGCGCATCTGCGAGGCGCGCGAGTCGATCTCGGGGATTGCGCCCCAGCCGATGGACTCCGTCAGGGTGGAGAGGTTGAGGAAGATCAGCTGCGCCAGCGGGTCGGAGATCACCCAGACGATGTAGATCAGGAACGCTCCGAGCACGACGCCCCAATTGTTGCCGGCGCCGCCGACGATCACCATCACCCAGACCAGGAAGGTGTGGTTGATCGGCTGGTAGCCGGACGGATCGAAGATCTGGTTGAAGGTGGCGAGCATGGCGCCGCCTATGCCCATCAGGATCGAGCCGAACACGAACAGCTCGAGCTGCCGGTTGGTGACGTCCTTGCCCATCGAGGCTGCCGCGATGTGGTTGTCGCGGATGGCGCGCATCATGCGGCCCCAGGGACCGCCATAGGCGCGCTGCACCAGCACGAAGGCGATGAGCAAAATCACCACGCAGGCGACCAGGAACATCAGCCGCGAGAACACGAAGCTGTCCGGGATCGAGAAGCCGGCGGCCTGCAGGTTCTGCGGCAGCGGCGTCGGCCACGGCATGGGCGACACCGTCATGGTGCCACGGGTCAGCCAGTCCATGTTCTTGATCAGCGCCCGCAAGATCTCGGAAATGCCGATGGTGGCGATGGCGAGATAGTCGGTCCGCAGGCCAAGGCTGATGCGGCCGATGAAGAAGGCGATGATTGCCGAAACCAGGCCGCCAAACAGCCAACCCAGCACCGGATGGAGGCCTAGACCGCCGATGAAGCCGGCATTGGCCTCGATATAGGCAGCCGCCGGGTCGATCTGGCTGCGATAGATCACATAAGCGGCCAACCAGGCGAGGACCACCAGCACGGTCTTGACCTTGCCGGTGATGCCGATGCGATGGCTCTGGCGCACCAGGAGCACCAAGGCCACCCCGATCAGGAAGGCGAAAAGGGCGCGGGCCAGCAGCATCGGGCCTTCGCCATCCCAGAACACCTGGTTGACGGGATAGGAGAGGAACACCGTCGAGGCGCCTCCCACCATCAGGAAGCCCATGATTGCGAAGTTGAACAGGCCGCCATAGCCCCACTGGATGTTGAGGCCGAGCGCGATCAGGGCGAAGGCAGTCGCCTGGGTGACGATCAGAAGGATCGAGGCGGTACCCTGGACCACCCCGACCGCCACAACGATCAGGAACATCAGCGCGAACAGCATCAGGCCACGGCGCAGCGGGGTATCCCAGCCGGTGACGGCAGAGTTGGAAGCGGCGCTCATGTCGAAGCTCCCTTGAATATACCCGTGGGGCGCACGAGCAGGGTAATCACCAGGATCACGAAGGCCACGGTGAGCTTGTACTCGGTCGGCACCAGCGCGAGGTTGGCCGGCAGCGCCATGCCTTCGGGCAGCACGGCGTTGAGCGGACGCAGCACGGCGGTCCAGTTGAACACGGCGAGCGTCTCGGCAAAAGCGATCAGGAAGCCGCCGACAATGGCGCCATAGGCGTGGCCGAGGCCGCCGACGATCGCCGCAGCAAAGATCGGCAGCACGATGTTGAAGGCTAGGTCGGGCATCAGGGCCACGTCGAGCGCCAGCATGATGCCGGCAACGCAGGCGAGGGAGCCGGCGATCACCCAGGTGACCCGCACGACGAGCGCGGTGTTGATGCCGGAGACCTGCGCCAGCGCCGCGTTGTCGGCCATGGCGCGCATGGCCTTGCCCAGACGCGAGCGGGTGAGGAACAGGTGCAGCGCCACCACGATGATGGCCGTCACCACGAACATGATCAGTTGTGGTTCGCTGATGCTGATCGGACGAGAGCCGCCCAGCCAGCTCATGTCGAAGCGGAAAATGTCCTTGGGTTCACCACCCACATAGAGCTGGCGGGTGCCGGAACCGAAGATCAGGCGGGTCAGACCCTGGATCATCAGGGTGACGCCGATCGAGGCGATCAGCAGCGTCACCGGCTTGGCGCCACGGGCGCGCAGGGGCGCGTAGAAGCCCTTGTCGATGCCGAGGGCGAGGATGGCGGTGATCACCATGGCGACCGGCAGCACCACGAAGCCCATGGGCAGCGGCAGGATGATGCCCATGGCCGCCAAGGCCGTGGCCAGCAGGAAGGCAACGAAAGCCCCCATGGTCATCATGTCGCCATGGGCGAAATGGGCAAAGCGCAGGATGCCGAAGATCAGCGTCACGCCGATGGCGCCCAGCGCATAGATCGAGCCCAGCACGGTGCCGGAAATCAACACGCGGTTGATGAAGAAAATAAGCTCGTCCACCGCCTAGCCTCCCAGGAAACTCTTGGCCACTTCGGGATCGGCGATGAGTTCGGCGCCGGTGCCGGTGAAGCGGTTCTGGCCACCCGCAAGCACGAAACCCTTGCTGGCAAAGGCCAGGGCCTGGCGCGCATTCTGCTCGACCATGAGGATGCCGACGCCCTCCTGGTTCACCCGCACGATGGTCTCGAAGATTTCGATCACATAACGCGGCGAGAGGCCGGCGGATGGCTCGTCGAGCATCAGCAGGCTCGGCTGGCTCATCAGAGCCCGGCCCATGGCCACCATCTGCCGCTGGCCGCCGGAGAGTTCACCGGCAGGCTGGCGGCGCTTTTCGGCCAGAACCGGGAACATCTCGTAGACCCAGGCGAGGGTTTCGGAGAAATCGTCGCGGCGCGTGAAGGCGCCCATTTCGAGGTTCTCTTCCACCGTCATCGAGGTGAAGACGTTCTTTTCCTGCGGCACGAAGCTCAAGCCCTTCGGGACCAGGCGGTCGGGCAGGGAATTGGCGATATCTTCGCCGGCGAAGGTGATGGTGCCGCCGGTGACCTTGAGCAGGCCAAAGATGGCCTTGAGGGTCGTCGACTTGCCGGCGCCATTGGGGCCGACGATGACGCCGATGTCGGACTTGTCGATGGCAATATCGACGCCGTTGAGGATGGGTGCACCGCCA
Source organism: Pseudomonadota bacterium (assembly GCA_023431205.1). Classification (GTDB taxonomy): domain Bacteria; phylum Pseudomonadota; class Alphaproteobacteria; order Rhizobiales; family Devosiaceae; genus Devosia. The sequence goes on from JAEYXQ010000005.1 coordinate 22,537, forward strand.
TAGCCGGCCACCACGTGTTTCAGTTCGATCAGCGGCATCCGCTACGCAGCCTCCACCGGGGTGCCGAAATAGGCCTCGACAATGGCCGGGTTGGCGCGGATCTCGGCCATCGGGCCCTCGGCGATCTTCTCGCCCTGAGCCATCACGATCACCGGGTCGCAAAGGCGGCCGATCAGGTCCATGTCGTGCTCGATGACGAAGAAGGTGTAGCCGAGCTCGCGGTTCATGCGCTCGATATTGGCGGCAAGGTCGTTGAGCAGGGTCTTGTTGACGCCGGCGGCGACCTCGTCGAGCAGCACCACCTTGGCGTCGACCATCATGGTGCGGCCGAGTTCGAGCAGCTTCTTCTGGCCGCCGGAGAGGTTGCCGGCGAGTTCGTTGCGCACATGGCCGAGCTTGAGGAAGTCGATGACGTCGAGCGCCTTCTTGCGCACCTCGGTCTCGCGAGCCTTGACCCGTCCGGGCCGGAACCAGGTTGCGGAAAGGCGCTCGCCGGGCTGGTCGCCGGGCACCATCATCAGGTTCTCGAGCGCGGTCATGTTGGAGAATTCATGCGCGATCTGGAAGGTGCGCAGCATGCCGGCACGGAACAACTGATGGGGCTTCATGCCGGTGACATCTTCGCCGTCGAAGATCACCGCGCCTTCGTCGGGCACGATGTTGCCGGCCACGATGTTGAACAGGGTGGATT
>JAEYXQ010000127.1 GCA_023431205.1 Pseudomonadota bacterium
ACGGTGAACTCACCCGGATCGATGGTGAGGTCGACGCCGTGGATCACCTCGACGTCGCCATAGGCTTTGACGATCTTGCGAAGCTCGATGCTGGTCGCCATGGCAGGTCTCCTCAGGCGGCGCGGAACTGCTCGGGCACCCAGCTCTGGTAGAGCGGATGGGTGGGGTCGAGCGGCAGGGGGACGTCGGTATTGGTGGAGGCGGAATGATAGAGCGCCGTCACCAGCTCGAGCGAGCGCCGCGAGTCGGCGCTGGTCACGGGCAGCGGGCCCGCACCGGTGAGCGCATCGTGGAAGCGGCGCATCTGGGTCTGGAAGCGCGAGGGCACGTGCTGCCAGTCTTTCAGGAGCTTGTCGATCTCCTGCGCCGTCTTTTCGTCGCGCGGCTGGATCTTCCACGGCTTCTCGCCGGGATTGTAGGCTGCGTGGTCGCTCTCGAAGGTGACGTTCTCGAAGGCAAGGCGAATGCGGGTCATGTCGTCGGCAGAGCCGAGCGTGGCGCTGAGGCTCGCCAGCGCGCCGCTCTTCATCACCAGCGACGCGGTGATGGTGTCTTCCACCTCGATCGGGTTCACGCGGGTGGCGACGCGGCCGAAGACGCGCTCGATGTCGCCCATCAGGTAAGTGAAGAGGTCGTGCGGGTGGATGGCATGGCCCATCAGCACGCCACCGAGTTCGGTGGCCCACTTGCCGCGCCAGGGCACCGCATAATAGGGCGCGTCGCGGCGCCAGAGCGTTTCCACCGTGCCGAGGAACGGCTTGCCGGCAATGCCGGCGTCGATGATGCGCTTGGCCTGCTCGATGCCGTTGCCGAAGCGGTACTGGAAGACGGGCATCAGCATGCCCTTGGAGCGCTTCTGCTCGTCCATCACCGCGTCGATCTGAGCGAGCGAGCCGACCAGCGGCTTTTCGCAGATCACGTGCTTGCCGGCCTTGAGTGCGGCCATGACCATGGGGAAGTGGAGGCCCGGCGGCGTGCAGATGTCGACGACGTCGACGTCGTCCATGGCGAGGACGTCATCGAACTTCTCGACACGCCGTTCGATGGAGAACTCGTCCCCGATCTGCTGGAGGCGCTCGGCGCTGAGATCGCAGATGGCTTTGACCTTGAAGCAGCCGGAATTTGGCAGGTAGCCCTCGACGATGTGCGAGCGGCCGATGCCGCAGCCGACCACGGCGACGTTGAAGACCCGGTTCATTGTTCCCACTCCGTGCCGCGCTCGGCGAGTTGCTGGGCGGTCAGCGCCATCTTCATGGCATTGTAGCACCGCTCCTGCGGCATGGCCGTCTCGGTGCGGTTGCGGACGTCGTCGAGGAACTGCCGCCCGAAGGGCCGCTCGACTGCGCTGCAGTCGATGTGGCGCGGGCCTTCCTTGTTGACGAGGAAGAGGTGGTCGGTGCCCGGGCGGCCGGCGATGTCGATGTACTTGCGCAGCTCGATATAGCCTTCGGTACCGATGATGGTGAGGCGACCGTCACCCCAGGTGGGCAGCCCCTCGGGGGTGAACCAGTCGACGCGGATATAGCCGGTGGTGCGGTCGGTGCGGACATGAGCATCGCCGATATCCTGCAGACCCGGACGGTCCGGATGCGCGCGGTTGGCAACGCTGGCCGAAACCACCTCGCCATCCATGGCGCCGGAGAAGAACAGGAACTGCTCGAACTGATGGCTGGCGATGTCGCAGAGGACGCCACCATAGCGCTCGCGGGTGAAGAACCAGTCGGGCCGCTGGTTGTTGCGGATGGCGTGCGGCCCGAGGCCAACGGTGTTGACCACCTCGCCGATGGCACCGGCCTTGATCAGATTGCCGGCTTCGATGGTGGCGCGCACCTCGAAATGCTCGGAATAGAGCACCGAATAGATTCGGCCGGTCTCGCGCTGCACACGCTCGATTTCAGCGAGCTGGGCGAAGGTGGTCATGCCCGGCTTGTCGGTCAGTACGTCCTTGCCGTGCTGCATGGCAGCGATGGAGATCGCCGCCCTGTCAGCCGGGATGGCGGAGGTCAGGACCACCGAGATGGACTCGTCCTCGAGAATGGCGCGCGGGTCGCCGACGCGCCTGGCCTCGGGGTACTTGCGGCCGAACTCGGCGGCAAGATCGTCCTCGGGCGCGTGGAAAGCCACGAACTCGGCACCGGCCTCCTTGAGGCAGTCGACCTGGCCGTAAATGTGGGAGTGATTGATGCCGATGGCGGCAATGCGGATGGTCATGACGAACGAACTACCAGTGCAATAGGGGACGTCCTCACCGCTTCATGCCCGTGGTCGCGATGCCCTCGATGAGCATGCGCTGGAAGAAGAGGAAGAACAGGAAGATCGGCACCAGGCTGAGCACGCTCATGGCGAACATGGAGCCATAGTCGGAAGTGCCGGTGGAGTCGGTGAAGGTCCTGAGGCCCAGCATCACCGTGTACTGGCGCATCTCGGACAGATAGATCAGCGGACCGAAAAAATCGTCCCAGGTCCAGATGAAGGTAAAGATCGCCGCCGTCGCCAGCACCGGCATGGAGAGCGGCATGATGATCTTCCAGTAGATGCGCCAGGGACCGGCGCCGTCCATCATCGCCGCCTCGTCGAGTTCGCGCGGGATGCCGCGGAAGAACTGCACCATCAGGAAGATGAAGAAGGCGTCGGCAGCTAGGAACTTCGGCACGATCAGCGGCAGGAAGGTGTTCACCCAGCCAAGGTTGAGGAACAGCACGTATTGGGGGATCAGCGTGACCTGATAGGGCAGCATCAGGGTCATCAGCATCATGGCGAACCAGAACTTGCGGCCGCGGAACTCGAGGCGGGCGAAGGCAAAGGCGGCGAGCGAACAGGCCAGCACGTTGCCGCAGACGCTGAGGATCGAGATGATGAAGCTGTTGGTGAAGAAGACGCTGAAGCTGACTCGCAGCCCGTTCCAGCCGCGGATATAGGAGCCGATGCTCCAGTCGCTCGGCCAGATCGAGGCCGAGGTGAAGATCTCGTTCTCGGGGCGGAACGAGGCCGCCAGCATCCACAAGAGCGGATAGAGCATCAGGATAGAGATGCCGATCAGGCCGGCATGGGCGAGGACGCCCAGAATCCGGCGCTGGGTAGGCGACAGCGTCCTCAGGCCGACAACTTCGAGCTTGGCGGGAGCATCAGTCATCGTAGTGCACCCAGTATTTGGAGGTCAGGAACGAGAAGGCGGTGAACAACCCGACCAGCGCCAGCAGCACCCAGGCCAGAGCCGAGGCATAGCCCATGCGGAAGAAGCCGAAGGCCTCCTGGTAGAGGTAGAGCGTGTAGAACAGGGTCGAGTTGATCGGATTGCCGGTGCCGCCGGAGATGATGAAGGCGGGCGTAAAGCTCTTGAAGGCCTCGATGGTCTGGATAATGGCGTTGAAGAACACCACCGGGGTCAGGAGCGGCAGGGTGATCTTGACGAACTGCCGCCACTTGCTGGCGCCGTCGAGGCTTGCCGCCTCGTACATGTCCTGCGGAATCTGGCGCAGGCCGGCAAGGAAGATAATCATGGGCGAACCGAACTGCCAGATCGACAGCACGATCAGCGTCCAGAGCGAATATTGCGGGTTGGAGATCCAGCTCGGGCCTTCGATGCCGAAGAGGGCGAGGAAGTCGTTGACGAGGCCATCAC
>JAEYXQ010000145.1 GCA_023431205.1 Pseudomonadota bacterium
AGGGCGCCATGGGCAAGGACGTCGCCTTCACCTTCACCCAGGAGGGAGTCTACGGCATCAAGTGTGCGCCGCATCTGGGCATGGGCATGGTCGCCGCCGTGGTCGTAGGTGCGCCGGCCAACCTCGACGCGGCCAAGGCAGTGACGCTGCCGGGCAAGGCCAAGGACCGCATGGCCGCTGCTCTCGATGCAATTGCACAATAGCTGCTGCTGGACGGGGAGGACCGGGAGGCATGGCCACCCCGTCCCTCGAGAAGGTTTGGATCACATCGCCTGCATCGTTCCGACGTGGTCTCACTTGTCCATAGGACGGGCGATCGGGGGACGTCCAGCCTTGAGCGGGTGACTTCATGAGACGCGTAAACAAGCTTGTCGGAGCAATGTCGCAACTCAGGCCATGGCGAAAATCGACTTCTTTGCGCGGCAGCAAAGAACCCAGCTTTGACCAAGTGCAGGAAGGGGTGTCCACTCGAGCGGCGGACGCACCCGACAATGACGGGGGCATCGATCCAACTCTGGCGACATGCCTTAGGGGCGTGCTGGACCCGGAGATCGGCGTCAACATCGTCGATCTAGGGCTGGTGTACCTGGCGCGGAAGGCCGGCGAGCAGGTCGAGGTCAGAATGACCCTCACCAGCAGGGCCTGTCCGATGGGAGCGATGGTCGTTGAGGATGTGCGGATGCGGGTGAGTCAGTGCTTCCCCGAGGCCGCTCGAGTGGATGTCGAGTTGGTCTGGGATCCTCCATGGAACCCGGACTTCATAACCGATGCAGGGCGCAGCGCGCTCGGGCGTCCACCCAAAGGAAACTGACCATGTGCAGCGACTGCCAATCGACCGACACCATCATTGACGTGCGAGTCATCGCTCCGCGGATGCGCCATCCGATGATCTTCACCGCTTTCGAGAACCTCGGTCAGGGCGACGCATTCGTGATCGTCAACGATCACGACCCGAAGCCCCTCTGGTACCAGTTCAGCGCTGAATACCCAGGCACCTTCGACTGGGTTTATGAGCAGCAGGGACCGGAGGTCTGGCAGGTCAGGGTGACGCGAACTGCGGCGTGAGCCATGCCGCGGAAGCTCCTTCCACGCGCGCTTCTCGCCGCCACCGCCGTTACGGCGGTGGCGGGATTGTATGGTGGGTTGCTGAGATTCGGCATGACGCTGCCGAATCTTGCAGCGCCGCTGAACCTTCACGGCCTGCTGATGATGCAGGGGGTATTCGGCACCCTGGTACCGCTGGAGCGGGCCGTCGCGCTTGGGCAGCGTGGCTGGTTCATTGCTCCCGCCCTGTCCGCCATCGGAAGCGCACTTTTGCTCGCCGGACTGCCTGCAGGGATGTTGCTGCTGCTCGCTTCGTCCACCGTGTTCGTCGCGATGTCGATATGGGTGATTTGGCTGCAGCCGGCCGCCTTCAACTGGGCCCTGTTGCTGGGCGCATTGGCGCTGCTGTCGGGTACGTCCGTCATGGCCGTCCTTGGCGATCCGATGGTCGCGACGCCCTTGTGGCTGTCCTTCCTGGTCCTGACAGTGGCTGCCGAACGCCTCGAACTAAGCCGGATGACGGGCATCACCCCTACGCGGACCGCCGCCTTCCTGCTGATCGCATGCCTCGTGCTCATTGGTGCCGCTCCACCTATTCGGACTCTCGACACCGGTTTGACGCTCGCGGTGGCGCTGCTTCTCATGACCGCGTGGCTGGCGGCCAATGACGTGGCACGCCGTCGGCTGCGGGTTGGCGGGCAGACCGCGTTCATGGCCACGGCCATTCTTTGCGGCCACGCCTGGCTCGCCGTGGCTGGCCTGGCAATGGTGGCTGAGCCGATGCTGGCACGAATGCGGGATGTTTCGATCCATGCCTTAGGCATCGGCTTCGCGGTGTCGATGATCATGGGACATGCTCTGATCATTCTTCCCGCTGTCGGCGGATGGCGCCCGATCTACCGTCCCGCCATGTACCTGCCGCTGGGTATGCTGCAACTTTCCGTAGCGTCCCGCGCCGTTCTGGACCTCTGGGCACCGGACCTGCGATGGGCACCCGGTATTCTCACCGTGCTTTCCATATCGATTTTCGGTGTGCTGGCCACACGGGGCTCAAGGGGTGGGCATGGATCGAGGGCTGATCAACCCACAGGGTAATGCCTTCCGCCATTCGGCTCCGCGATCCCGCAAAGCACCTTCTCGGACATGCCGGTCGCAGAGTCAGATCGTGTTGGAACAGTTCTCCTCACGGTGGCGCCAGTTGCGCTCCAGCAAAGAGCGTCAGCGAGCTTCGTGGCACACCTTCTCTTCTGGAGGTGAGCCATGCGCCGCAATGATCTGGAAGATATGAGCGTCAAGGAGATCATGGACCGCTGGCCGTTGACGGTCCCGCTGTTCATCCGCAATGGACTCAAGTGCCCTGGCTGCCCGATCGGTCCGTTCCACACACTCGATGATGCCGCGCGTGAGCACGGCAAGGATCTGGCAGACTTGCTCGCTGAAATTCAGAGGCTCAGCCGGTCACAGTAGCCCTGGCACCTCACCATCGCCGATCAGCAGCAATCGGTGCGGATTCCTGAGCAGCAGCTTCTGCCGACCGGATTCTACCAGCCCTGCGGCCTCCCAGGCAGACAGGATGCGTGAGACCGTATGCAGCGTCGTGCCGGTCATTTCAGCGATATCCTGCTTGGATATGGGGAAGTCGATGCGAATGCCAGCAGCCTCCCTGCGGCCAGACTGATTCCCCAGACGGAGCACAGCATGGGCAACGCGGCGCTCGACCTCTTCCGTCGCGAGTTCCCGCATACGGGTATGGGCCTCCTGAAGGCGATCGCCCATGGCGTGCATGGCACCGGTGGCGAAGCCCGGGAACTCCTGAACCAGTTGCGACCAGTACGACATGGGCCAGGCGACGGCGGTGCTGGCGAGGACAGCGGTAGCGGTGCCGGGATAGTCGGTGCGGCGCAGCGCCTTGGCTATCCCGAACAGATCGCCTGGATTGACCATGCGGACGATTACCTGCTGACCTTCCGCCGTTACCTGGGTCACCCGCAGGCGACCGGAGAGAAGGACGAAGAACTGCAGTGCCTCGTCCCCCTGCTCGAAGGCGGCTTCCCCGGTGCGATAATGGCGGTGCGAGGCTCCCGACAAAAGCTGGTCCAGCTGGGCGTCCGCCAAGGGCGCAAACATTCCCAGGTTGCGTGCCTCGCCGAGGTCTGAATGGTTCACGTGCGCTACTCCAACGACCTGTGAATATCCTGCCTTCTGCCGCTTCGCAAACACCTGCCTCACGGCGAGATGGTGACGTCGCCGGTAAGCTTGACCAGTTCGAAATCGCTGACGCGCACCTCCATCTCGACAGTCCACAGGCCGGGCAGCGGCAGGATCATGTCCTCGGCCCGCCAGGTGCCAGCGGGATCAGCTTCGGCGGTGCGCGTCACCGGGGCAAGGTCGGCCTCCACGGGTGTGAATGAGAACCGCACGGAACGAGGCGCAACGGATTCGCCGTCGAGGGTTGCGATAGTGACCAGCACCTCGTTCGGGCCGACCCGCGCTGGGTTGATGATCAGCTGGGCGGTCAGATTCCTCGCGTCAAGGGCAAGCTCCACCCCTGCAGACCGTTCCAAGGCAAGGGCGCGTGGCGGCGGAGTGAAGCGCCAGCCCCCGACGAGCGCCAGGATAGCGAGGATCAGCACCAGTTCCGCCACGATGCCGCGTCGCATATGCCGCACCGCCCTCAAATCGCCGGCCGCGGCAGGCGCGGTGAGAACCCAACGGTTCCAGCTGGCAATGGCGAACAGCACCACGAGGAGCGCCAGCTTTGCGGCAAGGATGGCGCCATAGCCAGAGATCCAGGCTGGCCCCGGCCGGCCCAGTTGCACCACCGCCAGCACGATGCCCGACGCAACCAGCGGCACGATGGCGTAAGGGATGGCGGCAGAGAAATAGAGCAGCGGTGGGGTAGCGATGCGGCGCTCGAGCCGAAGCAGCAGCACCAGCGGATACAGCGCGCCCACCCACCAGGCGATGCAGACAATATGCATGAACAGGGCGAAGCGCATCAGCCATTGCGGCTCGGCGGCACTGGCGTGGCCGCTGGTGCTGACGGCGAGGCCAAGCAGCACAAGCCCCGCCGCGCCCATCAGCTTCAGCAGCAGTTCCTGCCGGAGCCATAAGGCAAGAAGCGCTGCGGCAAAGGCGCAAAGCGCCAAGAGGCTGGTACGGCCATAGACCGTGGACAAGCCCGTATTCCAGACCTGGCCGTCGACGAGGCTGCCGATGCCTAGTCCGAGTGCGTCGAGACCCTGGAAGCCGATGACCAGAACCGCCGCCGCTGCGCCAGTGAGAGATGCCGTGACGCCCAGGCGGCGGGCCCGGCGCGGGAGCACCGGAGAGAGGATGCGGAAGGCCGCACCACCAACGCCGAAGAACAGGCCGACATAAACCACTAAGCGACTGGCCCAGAGGAGTGGCGCTACCTCAGGTTGAGAGGGCGGTGCGAGTTCCAGTTCGCCCTTTGCAACCGGTTCGCCGATCGAGAATACGCTGGTGCCAGCGATAGGATGACCGTCGTCGGACACTGCGCGCCAACTGACCACATAGGTACCATCGTCCAGGCGGGCGTTGAACGGCAGGGTCAGTTCGGTGCCGTTGGGTACGAGATCGACCGGTTCGCCAGTGTCCTGGCCAGCACGAATCAGGGTGGCAGCGAGCGGGCTCACCGGTTCGTTGAAGCTCAGGACCAGCGCCGGCGGCGGCGTTTCGAGTACCGCCCCGTCCGGCGGGGACGTGCCGGTCAGGGTCGCGTGCGCAAGTGCCGGCAGGATGCCGGCAAGCAACAGCAACGTGGCAACGACCGCCCTGGCGAGACCGCGCAAGAGCTACTCCCGAATGGCTTCAGCGCACCGGCAGATACCGGTGCGCCGGAGCAGGATCAATGGTGATGACCGCTCGCCTCGGCCGGTGACAGGGTCACGGACGGCGCCGGAAATTCGGCTTCGTGGTCACCGGAGGTGTCGATCCAGGCATCTTCGGTGTTGCCGCAGGTCTGGATGACCGGGAAATAGAACGGAGAGTCGGTTGGGACATCGGCGCCGAAAGTGCCGCGGAAGACGAATTCGTCGAAGAAGTCGTTGGGAAGTTCGCCACCGGTCCAGGAGATTTCCCTGACCCCCTCCTCAAGCATGGAGCCGTGGTTTTCGAACGGGGTTTCGTAGGGACCGGTCACCGTCTCGACCGTCCAGCCGGCCTTCAGCATCGGCTTGACGTTGTAGAATCCTTCCGGAATCTGCACGCGGACCGCCGTCGTGGCCGCATCGCCGCAGCCATGGCCGACCACCAGCACCGCACGGAAGGTGGTGCCGATCTGTGCTTCCTGGTTCTGCAGCACGATATGGGCGTGGGCTGGCATCGCTCCGGCGAGCACGGTTGCGGTGGCGAGGAACAGGGACAGTTTCTTCATTGGCTCACTCCTTGAACTGGCAGTGTTACTTGGCTGGTACGGTGAGGGCAAACGGCACGGTCACAACCTCGCCGCCGCCGGTGAACTCGATCCACAGCGCATAATCGCCCGCTGCGGGCAGCGTCACGTGCACGGTCATGTCCGGGTCCACCGCTTCGGCAGAGGCGGCGCCGTGATCACCATGGCCAGCATGTGTATCGGTACCGTGACCCGCAGCGTCAGCGCCGTGCCCTTCGGCCGGGGCACCATGGTGATCGCCGCCGTGTTCCATCTCAGCGCCATCGTGATCGTGCCCGGAAGCCGGCGCACCGTGATGGCCGGCACCACCATCTGTCGCGGGGCCTGCATCGTGGCCGTGACCGCCGCCGTGGCTGCCGTGGCCACCGGCTTCGCCATCCTCCATGGCGTGTGCGTGCACATAGGCAAGGTCCTCAGCGCGAATCAGCACGGCGTGAGCGGCAACGCCGAGATAAGGCGTGATGTCATCGGCAGGCGCGCCATCCTTTTCAACGGACAGGCTAAGCATGCTCTCCGTGCCGGGCCGAAGCTCAGAAGCGTCGAGGGCGACGGTATAGTTGCCCGCATGGGCATCGATGGGCCCGTCTATGATGCTGACCGGCTCGCGGGTCATGCCGCCCGCCGTCGAGGAATCGCTCCCATCAACATCAACATCAAGATCGAAACGGAGCACCTGCTGGCCGAGCCCGGTCGGCACTGCGTCGGTGAAGACATGGTAGAGCCCGGCTTCGGGAAAGGGCAGTGCTACGGTGAAGCGGCCGTCCTGGTCGGCATGCTCGACATGGCGATGGATCAGGGTCGACAAGCCGGCATCGACCGCAAGCACATGCAGTTCCTGCGTCAGTTCAACGTCGAACCCGGTGATAGGCTCGCTTGTTCCGATATCCGCGTAGCTGAACTGGAGTTCGCGGGTGAGAGAGCCAGTGTTGCGTACCTTCATCTCGCCTGTGACAGCGGCTTCCGTGCCGGGCAGGGCAAAGATGCCTTCCACCGCTTCCAGTGCCAGGACCGCCGGACTGCATCCGAGCGCCAGCGTTGCTGCTACAAGGGTCTGTATCTGTCTTGCTGCCACATCAAATCTCCAATGCATAGATGATGCGGCCCGCCAGTGGCGGGCCGCAGGCGTGTCAGTGTCCCGACATCGACGGATCCGGGGGCTCGCCGATCGGCGCGAAGATGTCCGGCTGTTCTTCGCCCTCGACGATGAGGTAGCCGGCAAGACCGCGCTCGGCGCGCGACAGGGCGTGATCCACCAGCACGTAGCGGCCGGGAACCTCGCACTTGAACTCCACCATGGTGGCTCCGCCCGGCGCGACGGTGATGGTCTGCACGTCAGTGAGCGGCGGGCTGGTCAGCGAGCCGGCATTGTAGACCCGGTCGAAGATCTCGCCGATGACGTGGAACGACGAGGTGAAGTTCGGCCCACCGACGCCGAAGAAGATGCGCACCGTCTCGCCCACATTGGCCTTGAGCGGGAAGTGCTCGGTCAGCGCGCCGACATGGCCGTTGAACACGAAGTACTCGGGACGCTCGTTGAGCATCTTCTCGTAGCTCTCGGTCAGCAGGCCCGCGGTGCCGAACGGCTCCTCGGTATAGATTTCGCCCTGCATCACATAGAACTCGCGATCGACCGGGGGCAGGCCCTCTTCGGGCTCGACTACGATCAGGCCATACATGCCATTGGCGATGTGCAGAGCCACTGGCGGCACGGCGCAGTGATAGACATAAACGCCCGGGTTCAGCGCCTTGAACCTGAAGGCATATTCCTCGCCCGGCATGGCCGTGGTCAGCACTGCGCCGCCCCCGGGGCCGGTGGTGGCATGGAAGTCCACATTGTGGGGCATCCAACTGTCGGGATTGTTCTTGAAGTAGCACTCGACGGTGTCGCCGACCCGCACGCGGATGAACGGGCCCGGTACGCGGCCGTTGAAGGTCCAGAAGCGGAAGGTAGCGTTGCTATCGAGATGTGCCTCGAGCTCGATGGTTTCCAGTTCCACCCGCACCGTTTCCGGTTCCCGCCGCGTGATCGGGCCGGGAATGTCGGCAGGGTCGTGGGCAATGTCGGCGCGATCGGTGACGCCCGGATTGACCTGATAGAGCCGGCCGCTGCCGGTGGTGCCGCCTGCGGCCGACTGGTGGACATGCTCGTGGTCGGCAATCGCCTGCACGGTCCCGCCTGCCATGGCGCCCGCAAACGTCAACCCTGCCGTCCCTGCCAGCAGGCTGCGCCGGCTGATGCGCGTACCGGTCTCGTCCCGCTCGGAATCGTCGCGGTGGTGGTCTGTCATGTTTTCACCCGTAGGTTTGTGGGAAGGAGCCTCCCGGTCGTTGCCGGGAGGCGGGTAGATTACTGTGCTGCAGGTGCTGCCGCGGCGTCGCCGCCGGCCTCTACTTCGGCGATCAGTTCGGCCATGCGGGCCTTCGCCTTGCCCGGCAGCTTCTCGACTTCTTCGGCCGGAAGGGCCTCCGGAGCATCGCCGACCTGGATCAGGCCGACCATTCCCATGCCCAGGTGAGGCTGGCACTTGTAGGCATAGAAGCCTTCCTGATCGAAGGTGACGGTGATCTCTTCGTTGATCTTGCCCTTCCAGGGCTCCGCCCCTTCCGGCATCAGCGTCAGGATGCTTTCCGAGTTGTGGCCCTTGGCGGTGGCAACGAAGGTCACCGTGTCACCGGGCGCGATCTTGAGGAAGGCCGGCTCAAACTGCATCGGCCGCCCTTCGGAATCCTTGTTCAGCATCTGCACCTGGTGGTCAGCCGCCCACGCGGGAACGGCAAACAGGGTGGCGGCGATCAGGGCAGAAGTGGCAACTATCTTGTTCATTGATGTCTCCTTGAAAGGCCCCCGGGCGGCGCCTGCGCGGCGCGTTGCGAACGTGGGTACTCCGGGCCTAACGATTAATCAAATCGAAGGTTCGTCCTGGCGTATGCGGCAGTCTGGCGGGCTGGTCCGTGAAACTCTGGTTGTGTGCCCCTTCAGTAGCGGCGTTCCACAGAGTCTTCTTTGACGCAGGTCAAGGATCGGCGGAGTTTGCTTGCGGTGGCGCAAAGAGGCGGGGCTGCTCATCGTCTACCCGACGGCCACCAAGGAGGTGCACATGACACAACAGGCAGAAACTAGGCGCCAACCCGTTCCCCGCGGTATGAGTCGCACAGGTCCGGTGATCCTGTCCTACGGCTTCCGTCCGTTCTTTCTTGCCGCCGGTTTGTGGGGGGTGGCGGCGATGGCACTATGGGTTGCCACGCTTTCCGGCGCGATGGAGGCCGGCGGCTCGCTCGGCGGCGCTGCCTGGCACGCTCATGAAATGCTGTTCGGCTACACCAGCGC
>JAEYXQ010000090.1 GCA_023431205.1 Pseudomonadota bacterium
GTAGATCACGATGCAGCCAGTCCTTTAGCCCAGCAGGATCAAGCAAGTTTCGCTTCCAAGTCCTGGAAGGCGTCTGCCGACAGTGAATAAACGCCGTCGCTCACCTGATTGAGCCTCGTACCCACTAGAGTCTCGAGGATCTTCGTGAGGTTGCCGGCCATGCTGTCTTTGTAGTGCATTGTCGCCTTTTTCATGGTCTCAAGGAGTTCGCTCCGCGTGAAGGTCTGCTTGCCGTCAAAGATTTGGAGAGCAGCGGCCGCTGCTTCGGCGACCTGCGGTCTTGTTTTCGCCGCCAGCTTCTTGGCGATGCTGTTGACGTGCAGTTTCTGCCCGGAGCCACCAACAGGGGCCTGTTCACTATTCGACTTTTGTGCCGGCGGATGGCTTTCATTCGCCTCCGCTAGTACCGGGGCTTTGAACAGCGTCTCGATATGGGAGAATAGGTCCTTGATATCGGCGATCCCAAGTTCCGTCACACCCTCGTACTCGAATTCTACAGGTCCCGCTTTGATATGAACTTTGGCTGTCATAGGAGTTCCTGTTGTTTGCTTCAATGAGAAGAGGAGCAATTGAAGATATGGAGTCAAGAGAGGACGTAGAGCACCTTCCGACTCTTACTCGGAGGTTCCGCCGATAACTGGGGGAGCGATAAGGCAGTAGTGCAAGTGGCCCGATTTTCACGGCTCTACGGAATGGGCGGATCGCTCGCCCGACCGGCAAAGCGAGTGTTGCGAGGTTCCGCAACCGCAGTGCACCACCCGGCATTGATGCCGCACCAACATGCGCGTAAGAACGCCGGCACATCCTCAACCTCACAGCATCATGGTGCGTCGAATGACTGCCGGTGAAGACATTGCCATGCGCAGGAAGCGCCTTCGGTATCGGGCGTGGCACCGGGGGACGCGGGAGATGGATCTGGTGCTGGGGCCGTTCGCGGATGCCGAGATCGAGGGGCTGAATACCGCCGAGCTCGATCGGCTGGAGCGGCTGATGGACGAGGAGGATCCGGCGCTGCTGACCTGGGTGCTGGGGCAGGCGGAGCCGCCGGCGCATGTGGATACCGAGTTCTTGGAGCGGGTGATCCGGTCGCACCGCCAGCGGATGAGCGCATGAACGAGCACAAGCTTCCCGAGGTGCCGGTGCGCACGCTCGCCAATGTTCCCGACGGCATGCAGCCGATGGTGCTGGCGCGGCTGGTCGAGGAGCGGCTGAAGGCGGCGCCGGACGATCCGGTCAGCCTCGTATTCGTGGCGCGCGACGGGCGGCGGCTGCAGCGGATGGAGGAGATCCTGTCCGCCATGCTGCCGGGGCATCCGGTGCTGACGCTGCCGGCCTGGGATTGTTTGCCCTATGACCGGGTGTCGCCCAATACCGTAACCATCGCGGCACGGATGAATACGCTGGCGGCGCTGGTGGGCGATGCCAAGGGGGCGGTAGTGATCACCGCCGTCAACGCGCTGATCCAGAAGCTGCCGCCGCGCGAGGCGGTGGAGGAGATGAGTTTTTCGGCCGCCACCGGCAAGGTGGTGGATAGCGAGAAGCTGATCGCCTGGGCGGCCAACAACGGTTACCTGCGCGTGCCGACGGTGCGCGAGAGCGGCGAATATGCGGTGCGCGGCGGGCTGGTGGATTTGTTCCCGGCCGGCTTGGAGACGCCGCTGCGCTTCGACTTCTTCGGCAAGCAGCTCGAATCGATCCGCACGTTCGATGCGGATACGCAGCGCACCACAGGCATGCTGAAGCGGGTGGAGCTGACCCCGATCAGCGAGGTGGTGCTGAACGAGGAGAATATCCGCCGCTTCCGCCAGAACTATACCGCGGCGTTCGGCGGCAACACGGTGGACGATACGCTCTATGCCTCGATCAGCGGCGGGTCGCGCTATTCGGGGACGGAGCACTGGCTGCCGTTCTTCTACGAGCATCTGGACCGGTTGAGCGACTATGTGGGCGACGCGCCCTATGTGTTCGACGACCAGGCGGTGGATGCCTACGAGACGCGTGTGGCGCAGATCCGCGACTATTACGAGGCGCGCGAGACGGCGCGGCTGCAGCCAGCGGTGGCCGGGGCAGGGGCGCCGTACAAGCCGGTGAAGCCGGAGCTGCTCTACGACGTCGACACGCACCCCTATGGGCTCGCAGGGGCGTCGGTGGTGCAGTTGACGCCGTTCCTCGCGCCGGGGGTGAAGCGGAACGACGATGCCGGTGGGCGGATCGCGCCGAGCTTTGCGGCGGAGCGGCAGGCGGCGGACACCAACCTGTTCCAGGCGGTGGTGGAGCGCTTGCTGGCCGAGCGGCGGCGGGGCCGGCGGAGTGTCGTTGCCTGCTGGAGCGCGGGCTCGCGCGATCGCATGGCGCAGGTGCTGCAGGATCACGGGCTGACCAATCCGCGGCTGGCCGAGAACTGGCGCGATGCCGAGACGACGAGCGCGGCGACCACCTCGCTGGTGGTGCTGCCGCTCGAGACCGGGTTCGAGACCGACAACATCCTGGTTTTGAGCGAGCAGGATATTCTCGGCGAGCGGATCCTGCGGCCGCAGCGGCGCAAGCGGGCGCAGGATGCGCTGACCGAGGCGGCGGGGCTGGCGGCAGGCGATCTCGTGGTGCACGTCGATCACGGTATCGGCCGTTTCCTGGGGCTGGCGGTGATCGAAGCCGGCGGGGCGCCGCATGAGTGCGTCGAGCTCGAATATGCCGGCGACACCAAGCTCTACCTGCCGGTCGAGAATATCGAACTGCTGACGCGTTACGGGTCGGACGACAGCTCGGTCACGCTCGACAAGCTGGGCGGGGTGGCCTGGCAGGCCAAGAAGGGCAAGCTCAAGAAGCGCATCCGCGAGATGGCGGAGCAGCTGATCAAGATTGCGGCGCAGCGGCAGCTGATGCGGGCCGACCGGGTGGAGCTCAACCCGGGCTCGTATGACGAGTTCGTGGCGCGCTTCCCCTATGACGAGACCGAGGACCAGATGGCCGCCATCGAGGCGGTGTTCGACGACCTGACCTCGGGCCGGGTGATGGACCGGCTGGTGTGCGGCGATGTCGGCTTCGGCAAGACCGAGGTGGCGCTGCGGGCAGCGTTCGCGGTGGCGCTGAGCGGCAAGCAGGTGGCGGTGGTGGTGCCGACGACGCTGCTGGCGCGGCAGCACTATCGGACCTTTGCCGAGCGCTTCCAGGGGCTGCCGGTCAAGGTGCGGCATGCCTCGCGCATGGTCAGCGCCAGCGAACTCAAGGCGACCAAGGAAGGCCTGACGGACGGGCAGGTCGACATCGTCGTCGGCACCCATGCGCTCCTGGGCAAGGGGATCAAGTTCAAGGATCTGGGGCTCCTGATCGTCGACGAGGAGCAGCATTTCGGCGTGTCGCACAAGGAGCGGCTCAAAGAGCTCAAGGCCAACGTCCACGTGCTGACGCTGACGGCGACGCCGATCCCGCGGACGCTGCAACTGGCGCTGACGGGCGTGCGCGACCTGTCGCTGCTGGCGACGCCGCCCGTCGACCGGCTGGCGATCCGCACCTTCATCTCGCCGTTCGATCCGCTATCGGTGCGCGAGGCGCTGCTGCGCGAGAAATATCGCGGGGGGCAGAGCTTCTACGTGGTGCCGCGGATCAAGGACCAGGCGGATATCGCCGAGTTCCTCCGCACGCAGGTGCCGGAGGTAAGCTTCATTGCCGCCAATGGGCAGATGGCGCCGGGCGAACTCGACGACATCATGAACAATTTCTACGACAACAAGTTCGACGTGCTGCTGGCGACGACGATCGTGGAGTCGGGGCTCGATATTCCGAATGCCAACACGCTGATCGTGCACAAGGCGGATCAGTTCGGGCTGGCGCAGCTCTATCAGATCCGCGGCCGCATCGGACGATCCAAGCAGCGCGCGTATGCGCTGTTCACGGTGCCTGCGGACAAGAAGCTGACCGACACGGCGGAGCGGCGGCTCGGAGTGCTGCAGTCGCTCGAATCGCTGGGGGCAGGGTTCCAGCTCGCCAGCCACGATCTCGACATCCGCGGCGCCGGCAACCTGCTCGGGGACGAGCAGTCCGGCCATATCCGCGAGGTCGGGTTCGAGCTCTACCAGTCGATGCTGGAAGAGGCGGTGGCCAACCTCAAGGCCGGCGGCAACGCCGAGTACGAGGACAAGAACGAGTGGAGCCCGTCCATCTCGCTGGGCATGCCGGTGATGATTCCGGAAGACTACGTGCCGGACCTGCAGCTGCGCATGCAACTCTACCGGCGGTTGGGCGACCTCGCCGAGATTCGGGACATCGATGCCGCCGGTGCCGAGCTGATCGACCGCTTCGGGCCGCTGCCGGAAGAGGTGGAGGCGCTGCTCAAGGTGATCCTGGTCAAGGCGCTGTGCCGCAAGGCCAATGTCGAGAAGGTGGATGCTGGTCCGAAGGGCGCGGTGCTGACGCTACGCAACGGAGAATTCCCCAATCCGACGGCGCTGGTGAAGCTGGTGGCGGACCCGGCCAACCAGGTGCGGGTGAAGCCGGATCAGAAACTCGTGTTCGCCCGCAACTGGCCGAGCCCGGAAACGCGGCTCAAGGGGGCGGCAGCGATCCTGTCCCGGCTGGCGCGGCTGGCCGAGAGCGGCGACTAAGGGCCCCGCATATACCCTTTGGCCATAAAGTTTTGGCAGGAGGGTTCGGTCATGTTATTGCCGGATTTGCGCCCTTGAAGGGCAGTCTCATTCTCCGGCGTGGCGCCCGACGCCTATCGAACCGCCACAAGAGCCAAGGACAGTCTATGAACCTCAGGAAACCTCTCGTTGCTGGCCTTACGGCTGCCGCGCTGACGCTGTCGCCAATGGCCGTGTTCGCCCAGGACGCTGCGCCGACAACCGAAGCCCCCGCTGCGGGCACCGAAGCGCCTGCCGCCGATGCGGCTGCTGCGGCCCCCGCCGCTGGCGGAGCGGCGCTGCCGAGCCAGAACTGGCTGAAGGTTTGCGACCCGCTTCCCGATGGGCAGCAGGCCTGCATCCTGCGCCAGGTGGTGCTGGCGAACGGGCAGTTCCTCGGCTCGTTCCTGCTGCGCGACGATCCGGGCCAGGAATCGCGCCTCCTGGCGGTTGCCGCGGTGCCGCTCGGGGTGCTGCTGCCGTTCGGCCTCACCTGGCAGATCGATGGCGGCCAGGAAATCAAGGTTCCCTACATGCTGTGCGATCCGCAGTCCTGCGCCACGCAGCTGGTGATCAACGAGCAGTTCATCAACTCGATGAAGCGCGGCAACAAGCTGACGCTGACCGCCAAGAACCGCCAGAACCAGGATCTCAAGATCGAGATCGACCTGTCCGGCTTCACCGCCACCTATGATGGCGAAGCGGCGCTGAGCTTCAACGAGTTCCAGCAGGCCACGTCGGGCGAGCAGGCCCTGGAGCAGGTGCTGCAGGACCGTGCCGAGGCCCTGCGCCGGCAGCTCTCCGAGGGCGGCAACGGTGGCGAGGCTCCGGGCGAGGGTGACGAGCCTGCCGAGACGCCAGCGGAAGCTCCGGCTCAGTAACGCCAGATTGCAGTTTGACAGAAGAGGGCGCGGGCGACCGCGCCCTTTTCGTTTGCGCCCGCAGTCGACGGCATGCCGGGAAGCGGGCGGATCTGGCCCCAAAATCACACCTTGCGGCAGCGATGGCATCCTGGGATGGGCCCCCGGCTCAAGGCCGGGGTGACATCGTGGGTGTTGTGGCGCTGTTCAGAACAGCAACTACCCCGAACAGCAATCACCTTTGCGCCGCAGCGCCCATGCCGAGGCCGAAGGCGCGGCGGCGCAGGGAGGGCGCCAGGCGCAAGGCCCACAGGCCACTGGCGCGCAGCGCCTGGGCGGGCAGCAGATCGGTGATCAGCGACCGGAACAGGGCGTCGACCATGCCGCCGGTGCGGCCGAGATCGGCAGCGCGCCGGATGGTATAGGTTTCGGCCACATGGACCGCCCAGCCGGGTTGCGCCTGGCTGGTTGCGGCGAGCGCCGCGGCGAGGTCGGCAACGTCGCGCAGGCCGAGATTGAGCCCCTGGGCTCCGATCGGGGGGAAGGCATGGGCGGCTTCGCCGACAAGCGCGACCCCGTCCAGCCCAGCACGATCGACGATGAGCGTCGATAGTGGGAAGACGAAAGCAGGCGTTGCCACCGAGATGCGGCCAAACAGGTGCTGCGACTTCTCGTTGACCAGTGCCGTGAGCCGCTCGGGACCGGCGGCGCGGACCTGGTCGAGCACGGCATGGTCGTCGATCCAGACCAGATTGGCGCGGTTGGTGCCGGCCGGGACCAGGGTGAACGGGCCCTGCGGGTAGTGGAACTCGACGGAGGTGCCGTCTAGGGGACGCCCGAGTTCGAGGTCGCAGACAAGGGCCGCCTGCGCGAAGGCGTGCTCGCGGACAACAAAGCCGGTGACCGAGCGGACCAGCGACTTCTTGCCGTCGGCGCCGACCACCAGGCCAGCGGTGAGTTCAGTGCCGTCGCTCAGGGTGATCCGATGTTGGTCGCCATCCCGGCTGATGGCGCTGGCGCCAAGGGGGCGGACCGAAAGGTTCGGTAGCGTGTCGGCTACCGATTGGAAGCGTTCCATCAGCTTGATGTTGGGGAAGTTCCAGCCAAAGGCTGCCATGCCGATCTCGGCGGCGTCGAACAGCGTTTCGGGCGCCCGGATCAGCCGGCCGGTGGCGTCGATGATGCGGATGCGCGTCAGCGCGTTGCCGATGGATTCGGGGGTGTCAACCAGGCCGGCGGCCTTGAGGAAGTCGACGCTGGGCTGCATCAGCGCGGAGGTGCGGCGATCGGGCGGCGCCGGCGGGGCCAGATGAACCGTTTCCAGCCCGGCGCGGGCGCAGACAATGGCGGCGGCCACGCCGGTGAGCCCGCCGCCGACGACCGCGGCCTGGACCGGCGCGCTCATGGCTGCACCGCCGGCGCAAGGCGCGCCGGGCGCATCTGCACGAGGCGCGTGCCGATCATGCCGACCAGCATGGCGGCGAGGAAGATCCACAGTTCGGCCGGCGGAAAGGCCAGAAGGGCCAGGGCCGGGCCCGGGCAGAGGCCGGACATGCCCCAGCCGATGCCGAACAAGGCCGAGCCGGCCAGCAGCGGCGCATCGATGCGAGTGGCTTCCGGGGTATGGAAGCGCCCGTCGAACAGCGGGGCCGCGCGGCGCCCCGAGAGGCGAACGGCAACGAACATGATGAGGACGCCAGGCAGCATCACCAAAGCGAGGCTTGGGTCCCAGCCACCCTGGGGAATGGCGGCGAAATCGAGAAAGCGCAGGACCTTCTCGGGGTTGATCATCTGCGACACGTAGAGACCGGAACCGAACAGGAGGCCGCTCACGGCGGCGGCAAGCAGCCGGAGCATCACACCACTCCCGTAACGGCGACAGTGACGATGGCGACGCCGAAGAATACGCCCACCGCTGCGAGAGAACGTGGCGACAGGCGAGCGAGGCCACAGATGCCGTGGCCGGAGGTGCAGCCATTGGCGAGCGTGGTGCCGATGCCGGTCAGCAGGCCGGCGATGATCAGCCAGGCGAGGGTGGGCACACCCAGCGCCGGCGGGGCGGTGACGAGGCTAGGGGGCTCACTGCCGCCGACGCCGAGCTGCGGCCAGAGCAGCGCCGAAACCGCAGTGCCCGCAACGAGGGAGACAAGGAAGACGAGGCGCCAGAGCTGCGCTGCGGAGAACGGAACCAGCCGGCCGATGATGCCGGAGATGCCGGCGAGGCGGCCATTCGCCAGCCAGAGGGTCGCAGCGGCGAGTCCGATCAGTGTGCCGCCGATCAGGGCGGGAACGGGTGTGAAGGAGTCCATGAAGACCTCGGTAACGGGCTGCCCATGACATATCACCCCCGAACCGACCGGTGCCAGCCGTTTGCCGGAATGGAATCCCGGGGCGGAACTTGTGGTGATCGCAGGGCTTTTCGCCTCGCAAGGGTGCACCTACATTGCGCGCACGAGTCTCAACAGGAGCGATAGATGCTGGAACTTCTCACCGATCCCACGGTCTGGGTGGCGTTCGCGACCCTGACGGTGATGGAGATCGTGCTCGGCATCGACAACATCGTCTTCATTTCCGTGCTGGTGTCGCGGCTGCCGCGCGAGCAGGCAGAGTTTGCCCGCAAGCTCGGGATCGGGCTGGCGCTGGTGTTCCGCATCATCCTGCTGCTGCTGATCAGCGTCATCGTGCAGCTGCAGGATCCGGTGTTCAGCGCCTTCGGCCACGACTTCTCGTGGAAGGACATCATCCTGATCGCCGGTGGCGGCTTCCTGATCTACAAGGCGACCCACGAGATGCACGCGGCCATGGAAGAGCCGCACGAGGTGGGCCTTGCCGAGGCCGCCAAGGCCTCGCTGCAGGCGATCCTGGTGCAGATCGTTATCATCGACATGGTGTTTTCCATCGACTCCATCATCACCGCGGTGGGCATGGTGCCCGCCGATCAGGTGGCGGTGATGATCGCGGCGGTGCTGGTGGCGGTGGCGGTGATGTTCTTTGCCTCCGGGCCGATCGCCAAGTTCGTGGCGGATCACCCGACCACCAAGATGCTGGCGCTGGCCTTCCTGCTGCTGATCGGCGTGTCGCTGGTGGCGGACGGCCTTGGGTTCCACATCCCCAAGGGCTATATCTACTCGGCCATGGGCTTCTCGGTGCTGGTGGAGGCGGTCAACATCATCGTCAAGCAGCGCAAGCTGGGGCGGGCAGGTGTCTCCGGTTCGCCCAACCCGCCGGTGACCCCCTTCACCGGCGCTCCGGGTTCGGTAAGCGCGGCGCAGGGTGTGGCGGCGGTCGCCGACAGGCCGCGCGGCCGCTCGCCGGTGGCACAGGCGCAGGCCCGGCCGAAATCGGCTCCCCGCAAGCCGAAGGCCCCGAAATGACCAAGGCTGTCGTCATCCACGAAACGGGCGGGCCGGACGTGCTGCGCTACGAAGAGCGGCCGGTGGGCGAGCCGGGAGCGGGCGAAGTCCGCGTCCGGCACACGGCGATCGGGCTCAACTTCATCGATACGTACCAGCGGTCGGGTCTTTATCCGATGCAGACGCCGTTCGTCGGCGGCAATGAGGGGGCAGGGGTGGTGACGGCGGTCGGGCCCGGCGTGGACGAAGTCCAGGTGGGCGACCGCGTCGCCTATCAGGGGACGCCCGGCGCCTATGCCGAGGAGCGGATCGCGCCGGCGCAGCGGATGGTGCGGGTGCCGGAAGGCATTGCCGACGACGTTGCGGCCGCGATCATGCTCAAGGGGCTGACGGCCTACTACCTCCTGTTCAAGACCTGGGCGGTGCAGGCGGGTGAAACGCTGCTGTGGCACGCTGCGGCAGGCGGGACCGGGCTGATTGCCACCCAATGGGCAAAGGCACTGGGCGCAACGGTGATCGGCACCGCGGGCAGTGCCGACAAGGTGGCGCTGGCCAAGGCGCATGGGTGCGATCACGTCATCAACTACCGCGAAGAGGATTTCGCGGCGCGGGTGAAGGAGATCACTGGTGGGCGCGGTGTCGACGTCGTCTATGACGGGGTGGGCAAGGCGACGTTCGAGAAATCGCTCGACTGCCTGAGGCCGCGCGGGCTGATGGTGAGCTTCGGCAACGCTTCGGGCGTGGTCAGCATACCCGACCTGATGGTGCTGGCGCGCAAGGGCTCGCTGTTTGTGACCCGCCCCACCGGCAACGCCTATCTCGGCCGCCGCGAAGATCTGCTCGAGGGTGCCGACGCCCTGTTCAAGGCGGTGCTCGAGGGCTCGATCAGGGTGGAAATCGGCCGGACGTTCCCGCTCAGTGAAGCGGCGGCGGCGCACAGGGCGCTGGAAGAGCGCGACACCACCGGCTCGGTCGTGCTGCTGCCGTAGCGGTCGAGGCTGGACAGTTCAACGGGCCGCCGGTAAACGGCTGCCCTACGGGTAGATGGCAGAGCGGTTGATTGCTCCGGTCTTGAAAACCGGCGAAGGTGCAAGCCTTCCGGGGGTTCGAATCCCTCTCTACCCGCCACTCCTTTCAGCTGTTGAGATTTCGCCTGTTCCCGGCGCGCTGGAGGCACGTCGCCCGGCTAGCGGTGGCGTCAGAGGCAATCCTGCCGCATCCCACGATCGCCGGGCGTCGCGCAAAGCCGTTGCCTTTTGGGCTGTCAAAATAGACTACTAAGTCACTGCCAAAAAGACTGCGCCCAAGCGCGATCCGGCTCAACTAATCTCTGTGTTCAGCAGCGTCTCTTCCGGCGCCATCCTGGCCCAGGACCAACCGGTGCAGGGCGGCACGCTGGTCTATCTGGAGCAGCAGGCGCACACCAATCTCTACCCGCCCGCCGGCGGCTTCTATCCCAACAGTGGCATTCTCAACCAGATCACCGACAAGCTGGCCTGGCAGAACCCGGCGACGCTCGAGATCGAGCCGTGGCTGGCGGAGAGCTGGGAGATCAATGCCGACGTCACCGAGTACGTGTTCAAGCTGCGCCCCCGGCGTGACGTTCTCGTGCTGGACAGCGTGACGGCACCGGCGCAGCCGCTGCTGTACTGGGATCGGGGTTATCCCGTCCTGCCGGAACAAGGGTAAGCGGCTGCTTGCGTTGACCGAGGTCGTGTGCGACCTGACGCGTGGCTGCTTTGTCCTGTCGTGGGCAACGCGGCCCAGTCGATGTTCCCCCTCAGCTACACCGCGGGACGGGGTTGGCGAAGGGAGTGGCCGTTGAGCCGAGGCATGCACGTCATCATCGTCGGCGGGGGTGCGAGCGGGGTGCTGCTTGCCGCCCACCTGCTGCGGGGGCCGGAGGCCGAGCTGCGGGTCACGCTGATCGAAAAGCGTGCCGAGGTGGGGCGGGGCGTGGCCTATTCCGCCCGGCAGCTCGGCCACGTGCTGAACGTGCCCGCGATCAACATGAGCGTCTATGCCGACGATCCCGAGCACTTCTGGCGCTGGCTATCGGCCGAGGGGCTGTCCACCGAGGCCGAGCGGTTCGGCTTCGTCGCGCGCCGCCACTATGGCACCTACCTCGATGGCGTGGTGGCGGGGCTCCTGGCCGGTGGCAGGCTGCAGCTGGTGCACGAGCTGTGCACCAGGGTGACGCACGCTGCGGAGGGCGTCGAGGTGCTGCTGGCGAGCGGCGCCACGCTGTCCGGCGATGTCGCTGTGCTGGCCGTGGGCCACGAGGAGCAGCCGGCGCGGAGCAAGGGCGTTGCCGTTCGTGTCGGCTCCGATGCCGATACGCCGTTGCCGCCGGACGTGCCGGTGATGATCCTCGGATCGGGCCTGTCCATGGTCGACGCCTGGCTCGAACTGGCGCATGCGGAGCACCGCGGACCGGTAACCGTGGTGTCACGCCATGGCTTGCTGCCGCTCCCGCACCGGCAGGTTCGCAAGATCGAGCTCGAGGCCGCCGAGGTGCCGCTCGGGGCCGAGCTGCGCGAGTTCACCCGATGGTTCCGCAGTGCGGTGGAGGCGGAAGTCGCGCAGGGCGGCGACTGGCGCAGCGTGGTGGATGCGCTGCGCCCGTTCAACCAGCGCATCTGGCAGGAGTGGTCGGCGCAGTCGCGCAGGCGCTTCCTCGAACATGTGCGGCCGGTATGGAACATCCACCGCCACCGCTTGCCGCCGGAGCTTTTCGAGCGCCTGCAGGGTGCGGTCGCATCCGGGCAGGTGACGCTGGTCGCCGGCAAGTTCCTCGACGTCCGCGCCGAAGGCCACGAGGCCGTGTCCACGATCCGGCGCCGGGGTGCGGTCGCCACGGAAGAGATTCGGGTAGCGCGCGTCTATGATTGCGGCGGCGTCAGCGTCGATGTCGAGCATTCGAGCAACCCGGTGATCCGGGGGCTGCTGGCCGATGGCGCGGCCCGTCCCGATCGGCTGCATATCGGGCTCGACGTGACAACCACCTGCGAGGTGATCTCCGCCGATGGAGAGGCGGCGGAACGGTTGTTTGCCATCGGCCCGCTGACGCGCGGCGCCTTCTTCGAGATCGAGGCCGTTCCCGACATCCGGGTGCAGTGCGCTGCCCTCGCCGAGCGCCTCCTCGCGCAGTCCTGAGTAATGACGGACCCCGGTCGATGCGGCTAGGTTGCGGTGCGGCTCCGGCAGGAGGGATCCCGGTCGCCGCCGTTCCGTTCAGCGAAACCTGACCGCGGGGGCGGTTGTCCGGGCGACGTTCAGGGTTGAGGTTGGGGCAAATACGGACGCGGACTGCGCCGGCGCGCGTTGGGGGAGAAGTGCATGATTGATCGGGAAATGCTGGCGGGGTTGGTGTTCCTGGCCGCCGGCATCGTCGCCGTTGCGGTGGGCTGGGGCTATGGCTTCGGTAGCTTCGCAGCGCTCGGTGCCGGAGCAATGCCGGTGCTGGTGGGTGCGGGTCTCGTCGGGCTCGGAGCGGTGCAACTGGTGCAGGCGCGTGTGGCCGTGCGGGCAGGGGAGGCGCTGGCCTCCGCCTTTCCCCGCGAGGAACTGCGGCCGCTCGCCATTATCCTTGCCGCGGTGCTGGTGTTCGCGCTGCTGGTGGACCGGGTCGGACTGGTGCCGTCGCTGGTGGCGCTGGTCGGGATCAGCTGGTTCGCCGAGCGCGGCGGGCGCTGGCTGGAACTGGCGGCGGTGATGGTTGTGGTGGTCGTGCTGATCGTCGCCATCTTCAACCTGGGGCTGGGGATTCCCTTCCGCCTCGTGGCGTGGAGGTTCTGAGATGGATCTGTTCGCCTACCTGGCCCAGGGCCTTTCCGTCGCCGTCACGCCTACGAACCTGCTTTATTGCTTTCTGGGCGTGACGCTCGGCACCGCCATCGGCGTGCTGCCCGGGGTGGGGCCGATCATCACCATCTCGCTGCTGTTGCCGCTGACCTTCGGGCTGACGCCGGAAGCCAGCATCATCATGTTGGCCGGCATCTTCTATGGCGCGGCCTATGGCGGCTCGACGACGTCCATTCTGGTGAACCTGCCGGGGGAGGCCTCGTCCGCCGTCACCTGCCTCGACGGGCACAAGATGGCGCGGCAGGGGCGGGCTGGGGCGGCACTTGCCGTAGCGGCGCTCGGCTCGTTCTTTGCCGGCACTGTCGGTACGCTGATCATTGCCATTGCCGGGCCGCCACTCGCCGGCATCGCCATGCGGTTCGGCGCGGCGGAGTATGCGGCGCTGGTGTTCGTGGCGCTGCTGACTACGGCCGCGATGACACGCGGCGGGGTGATCAAGGGCGTCGGCGTGGCGCTCTTGGGCATGGCGTTCGGCACCGTCGGATCAGACGTGTCGACCGGTATGTTCCGCTTCACCTTCGGCATTCCGGAACTGCGCGACGGCATCGAGTTCGCGGTGCTGGCAGTGGGGCTGTTCGCGGTGGCCGAGATCATCGGCAATATCGGCGAGCCGCAGAGCACGGCGGTCTCTTCCAAGGCGATCGGGCGGCTGTGGCCTTCGCGGGACGACTTCCGCCGGTCGTGGCCAGCAGTGCTGCGAGGCACGGGGCTTGGGGCGCTGCTCGGCGTGTTGCCGGGGGCAGGGCTCGCGATGAGCTCGTTCAGCGCCTACATGGTGGAAAAGAGCACGGCCAGGGAGCCGGAGCGGTTCGGCGAAGGTGCAGTGGAAGGGGTGGCGGGCCCTGAGGCGGCCAACAACGCCGCTTCGCAGACCGCGTTCATCCCGACGCTGCTGCTCGGGGTGCCGGGCAGCCCCACCATGGCACTGATGCTCGGTGCCTTCATGATCCATGGCGTGCAGCCCGGACCGCGCATGATGGGCGACCATCCCGAGTTGTTCTGGGGCCTCATCGTCTCGATGTGGATCGGCAATCTGCTGCTGGTGGTGCTCAACCTGCCTCTGATCGGCATCTGGGTGCGGCTGCTGCAGGTGCCCTACCACTGGCTCTATGTGTTCGTGCTGGCCTTTGCCTGTGTGGGCGTGTTCGCCATGGGCGGATCGCAATTCGACCTCCTGGCGCTCGTGTTCTTCGGGCTCCTGGGCTACCTGCTGCGGGCGGCGGGCTGCAATCCGGCGCTGTTCATTCTTGGCTTCATTCTCGGGCCGATGTTCGAAACCAATTTCCGCCGGGCGATGACGCTGTCGCGGGGCGACCCGATGGTCTTCCTGGAGCGGCCGATCAGCCTCACCTTCGTGCTGATCGGGGTAGCGGTGCTGCTGGCCACGACGACCTCGTTCGTGCGGCGGGGCCGGGCCGAGGCAGAGGTCGCCTGAAGGGTCAGCGCGGAAGTGCGGTGAACAGAGCCTCGACGTCGGCGACCCGGTCGATGTCGAGGAACTGCTGCTCGAGGTCGCGGGCGGCAGCAGTGGGCAGCGCGTCCCTGACG
>JAEYXQ010000044.1 GCA_023431205.1 Pseudomonadota bacterium
CTCCTCGACGATGCGGCCGCGGTCGAGCACGATCAACCGGTCCATCGCGGCGATGGTCGAGAGACGGTGCGCGATCGCCACCACCGTCTTGCCTTCCATCAACCGGTAGAGGCTTTGCTGGATGGCCGCCTCGACTTCCGAATCGAGCGCGCTGGTGGCCTCGTCGAGCAGCAGGATCGGCGCATCCTTAAGGATGGCGCGGGCAATCGCCAGCCGCTGCTTCTGCCCGCCCGACAGCGTCACCCCACGCTCCCCGACCACGGTGCCATATGCGAGCGGCAGGTCCGTGACGAAGTCGTGCACCAGCGCCGCCCGCGCCGCCGCCTCGACCTCGGCGTCGGTCGCGTCCGGCCGGCCGAAGCGGATGTTTTCCGCCACCGTGCCGGCAAAGATCGTCGGCTCCTGCTCCACATAGGCAAAGCGCCGCCTGAGATCGGCCAGCCGCACGTCGCGGATGTCGATTCCGTCCACCCTTATGGTGCCGGCGTTGACGTCGTAGAACCGCTGCAGCAGCGACAGGATGGTCGATTTGCCGGATCCCGAGGCCCCCACCAGCGCCACCGTCTCGCCTGCCCCGACGCTGAAGCTGAGCTCGGTCAGCACCGGATCCGCTCCGCCCGGGGCATAGGAAAAGCTCACATCCTCGAAGGCCACCGTGCCAAGCGGGGGAACCGGCAGCGCCTTGGGCTCGGCCGGATCGGTGATCCCCGGCTCGGTCGCCAGGATCTCGCTCAGCCGCTCCGTCGCGCCAGCCACCGATTGCAAGGTGCCCAGCACCTCGCTGACATTGGTCAGCGCCCCCGAAGCCATCAGCGCATAGACCAGAAACTGCGCCAGTTGCCCGGCCGTCACCGAGCCCTCGAACACCGAGCGCGCACCCCACCACACCAGCCCCACCAGGGCCGCTGTGCCAAGGAAGATCACCATCGCCACCAGCGCGGCACGGGCGAACAGCCGCCGCGTCTCGGCGCGATAGCTTTCCTCGCTGTGGCGGTCATAGAGGCCGGACTGCACCTCTTCCTGGGTGAACGACTTGACCGTCCGCGTCGCGCCCAGCATCTCGGTTGCCAGCGCACTGAGGTCCGCCAGAGCATCCTGGGTCTTCCGCGACATGCCGCGCAGCCGGCGGGCAAAGGTCACGACCGGCACCAGGATCGCCGGCGCCGCCACCATCACCGCAACGGTCAGCACCGGGCTGGTCAGCAGCATCATGGTCAGCGCCCCGATGATGGTCACCATCGAGCGCAGCGCCAGCGAAAAGCTCGAGCCCACCGCGCCGCGGATCATCGCCACGTCGCCATTGAGGCGGCTGGTCAGCTCCCCCACCCGGTGGGTATCGAAAAAGCGCGCATCGAGCCGCAGCAGATGTGCGAACACCGACTGCCGCAGGTCCGCCAGCACCCGTTCGCCCAACGAGGAAATGAAGTAGAACCGCGCCCCGCTCGCGGCCCCCATCACCGCGGCTATGGCAATGATCAACCAGCCATACTGGGTGATGCTGTCGAGGTTCTGCGCCACGAAGCCCTGGTCGATTACCCCGCCCAGCATAGCCGGAATGGCGAGCGAAGCGATGGTCGACACCAGCATGAACAGCAGCGTGCCGCCCAGCCGCCACGGATAGCGCAGCATGAACGGCACCAGCTTGCGCAGGGGCTGCAGGCGCTTGGGGTTGACGGTGCTTCCGCTTTCGATCTTGACGGGAGCGGCTTCCGCCGGAGCGGCCTGGTCTGTCATTGCGTGAACACGCTGTTGGGGCCGCGCAGAGGGCGACGGAATGCTGCCCCGATATAGGCCTGGGGCCGGTGCGCGGCAACCATTGTGGACGGGTCGATTTTGCCGCGCCCCTGCCCTTGCGGTTTGCCCGGCCATTCTGTATGAAGCCGCCCAACACCCATTCTGGCTCTCCGGGCGCTGCGGCGCCCGTTTGATTTGAGGCGCATCGCGATGAAGGCTGACATCCACCCGGAATACCACACCATCAACGTGGTGATGACCGACGGCACGAAGTATCAGACCCGCTCGACCTACGGCAAGGAAGGCGACACCCTTCAGCTCGACATCGACCCCAAGACCCATCCCGCCTGGACCGGCGGCACGGGCCAGCTGATGGACCGTGGCGGCCGCGTCTCCAAGTTCAAGGAACGCTTCAAGGGCCTCGGCATCTAAGCCGCTCAATCGGAATCAAGAAGCCCGGCCACCGCGCCGGGCTTTTTCTTTTCTGCGCCTTGAACGCGGGGCCATCGAAACCCTCGATGTCACCCCGGCCTCGAGCCGGGACCCATCCCGAGATGTCGCCGCCACCGCCAGGTGTCCACGCTTCACCAGATACAGGTGTTCATCGTCTCGCTCCCCTCGATGGGGAGGGATCGAGGGTGGGGTGCAGCCACACACTCGGGCTGACGCAGTGACCTACGCTCCTACATCCGCCCGAACGCCGCCTTCAGCCGCGCCAGCTGGTCGGCGATGCCATTGGCCGAAACCGGTCCGACCTCTTCCGGTACCGGGCTGCGCTCCAGCCGGTCGAGCTGCATCACCCGGTCGAACAATCGGTCGCCCCGCTCGATATACTCGATCAGCCGCGCTGGGAGTTCGTCGTAGCCGGGGCCGCCGCGCTGCGAGGCAGTAGCGGAAAACCGCACCTTCTCCTTTTCGGCGCGCGCATTCTCGGCAGTGATCTCGCCTTCGTTCACCGCCCGTTGCAACAGCAGCCAGGAGGCCAGTTGCATCAGCCTCGTCGTCAGGCGCATCGATTCCGTTGCATAGACAAAAGCGGCTTCGCGGCCGAGCGAGCGGCTTTCAAACCGCCCGTCGCCATCGAGATAAGCCGCCACTTCCTCGATCAGCACCATGCCCTCACGGTAAAGGCCAACGAACCCTCCCGACGCAACGATGCGCGGGCCGAGGGCGACTGCAGCTGATTTCGGTTCGGTATCCGTCACGCCTGCCTCCTGGCCCGTTCAATAGGCGGTTGGGGCTCTGTGGTCACGACACAGCCGCAACGAAATTGATAAGCCGTTAAGGGCCACAAGGTTGAGGCTGGGGAAAAAGAAAAAGAGCCGCCAGGGGGGGCAGCTCTCGAAGTTAACAGGGAGGCGTCAAACAGAGGAAGAACCGCTCTGCAAATCCAGAAGAATCTGAATAACAGCAAATTAGCGCGAGAAGATTAATTGCGCGTTAACAAGACTCGAACTCTTAACCCTGCCGGCAGGACGCCTCCGCGCAGCTACTGCAGGTCGGTCGGGGGATGATCGATCAACGTGCGCCCGGCAAGCGTGATCAGGTGCACCGAGCCCACCGTCTCCACCCAGCCCTTGGCCTCGAGCCGCGCCAGCGCACTGGCGTCGCCGGCGCCGCCGCGATCAAGCTGGCGCAGATGATCCACATCGAAGCGCCGAACACCTTCCAGCACAGCGTCCCGTACCATGTCGTCGATCCTCCACAAGCACGCAGGTACCAGCTCAGCTTTGTATATTTGGGCGCTGTAACGCATGATGCTGCCGGATGGCTCCCGCCTACAGCTTGAACGCTGCCTCCGCCGCCTTGCGGGTGCTGCCCCGCGCATCGACCGCTGCCCGCAGCCGCACGATTTCCTCCTCCAGCACCGCGATACGCGCCTCGAGCTCCTCCACCGACAGCCCGTCAAGTGACTGTCCGATCTCGTGCACGCTGGCACGCTTGCGCACCTCGTCCGCGTCCATTCCGGTCTCCTTTGATATCCTGCCGCTGATGTTAGCCGAGGGCTCTTGCCGGACAAGCCCGCTTCGCTCAGCATGGTTCGATGAGCATCCCCGAGACCATGATCGCCATTGCAATCAGCACCCCCGGTGCACCCGAGGTTCTGCGGCCCGTGACCACCGCTGTTCCGCCCTGCGCCGACGACCAGGTGCTGGTCCGCATCGCTGCGGCCGGCGTCAATGGGCCTGACCTTGCACAGAGGGCCGGCCACTACGACCCACCTCCGGGCGCCTCTCCCTTGCCGGGCCTTGAAGTCGCCGGAGAGATCGTCGCCGTTGGCGGCGCGGTGACTGGCTTCAGCCCGGGTGATCGCGTCATGGCGCTGACCAATGGCGGCGGCTACGCCGAATATGTGGCTGTTCCCCACGGCCAGGTGCTGCCGATACCCGACGGCTGGAGCTTTGCCGAAGCCGCTGCCCTGCCGGAAACCTGGTTCACCGTCACCCAGACCCTGGTGATGCGCGCAGGCCTGCTTCCCGGCATGAGCGTTCTCGCTCATGGCGCTGCCGGCGGCATCGGCGGCGCCGCAATCCAGATCGCCACCCTGCTCGGGGCTCGTGCCATCGGAGTGGTGTCGAGCCCTGAGAAGGCGGCCTATGCGCTCGAACTCGGCGCTTCGGCAGTGATCGACACCAGCCGCGAAGACCTCCCCGAACGCGCCATGGCGCTCACGGAGAACCTTGGGGTCGACCGTATCGTCGACCTGATCGGCGGTGACATGGCCGCCCTCAACATCAGCATTTCGGCCCGCAACGGCCACATCGTGCAGGTGTCCACTCTGGGCGGCAGTACCGCCAGCGTGCCGCTGCGCACCATCATGGCCAAGGGCCTGACGCTGTCGGGCTCCACCCTTCGCCCGCAAACCGCGGCAACAAAAGCCGCGATCGCCGACCGCATCCGCACCGATTTGCTCCCGCTGCTGGCGCAGCAACCGCTGCGGCGCCCGCGCGTCACCTCTTTCCCGCTGGCCGCCGCTGCCGAAGCGCACCGCCTCATGGAAAGCCGCACTCACCTCGGCAAGCTGGTGCTCGTGACCGCGTTCGGAGCGGACGCAGAAACAGAAAAAGGCCCGCTCGCGCGGGCCTGATCGAAGCTGCCGTTTTTCCTCGCGCTACTGCGCCGGGACCGTGGTGGTGTCGGTAGCCGGGGCGGCGGGCTCGGTGGTGGTCGTCGTGGTCTCGGTAGCCGGTGCGGTATCGGTTGTGGCGGGCCCGCTCGAATTGTTCATGAACACGAACACGAGCAGCACGAGAACAACGACGACAACGATGCCGATGATGACATTGCGGTTCATATGGCGATCTCCAATAAGCGCCAGCAATCAACTCCCATTGGCCCGATTGGCTGCATGATCATCTTTGTAGCGCGCAGCGCCCGCCCCTCGCTCGCGGGAGCCGGCAGCTGCTCCCACCGATTAGTGAGCAGGGCTGCGCCAAATCCGTTGCGGTCGCATCGCCTTCGTCTTATATTATCCATGTTCCCCCTCACGACTGAAGCATGAGGCGGAGCGGCCGGGAGGAAGACCCGCCGCGCCACGAGGAGTGTTATTCTTATGACCCAATTGTTGATGCCGAAGGCAACCGCTGTCTGGCTGGTCGACAATACTGCCCTGTCGTTCGAACAGATCGCCGCCTTTTGCTCGCTGCACCCGCTCGAGGTGCAGGGCATTGCCGATGGCGATGTCGCGGGCGGCATCATGGGCGTCAATCCGATCCAGAACGGGCAGTTGACCCGCGAGGAAATCGAAAAGGCCGAGGCCGATCCCACCTACCGCTTGAAGGTCAGCGAGCCCAAGGTTCGCGTCGCCGCCGCCAAGCGCAAGGGCCCGCGCTACACCCCGATTTCCCGCCGCAACGAGCGTCCCAACGCCATCAAGTGGCTGGTGCGCAACCATCCCGAGCTCAAGGACGCCCAGATCATGCGTCTGGTCGGCACCACCAAGGCAACCATCGAATCGGTGCGTGAATCCACCCACTGGAATGCCGCCAACCTGACGGCCATGGATCCGGTGACGCTGGGCCTGTGCAGCCAGATCGACCTCGACCTGGAAGTGAAGCGCGCCAGCAAGGGCGCCGCTCCCGGCGAGGAAGTTGCCGAAGGCACCACCCTGCTCACCGCCGAAGAGGCGCTGGCCCGCAGCAATGCCCGCGCCGAGCAGGCGGCCCAGGGCGAAGGCGGCTACGAACGCGCCGCCGAGCGGCAGGACGATTTCGACGCCGATTCGGTGTTCTCCAAGCTCAAGTCGCTCCGCAGCGACACGGACAACTAGGCTCCTCCGAGCCGAACCATCAGGCCCCGCCCGCAGCGGGGCCTTTCTTTTGCACCCCACTTGCCGATACCAGATGCAATTCGACCCCCTCTTCGTCACCGTCGCCGTGATCGCCGTGCTGATCGTCGGCCTCTCCAAGGCCGGCCTGCTGGGAAGCCTCGGCATGGTCGGGGTGCCTCTGCTCAGCCTCGTCCTGCCCGCCCGTGACGCCGCCGGCATGATGCTGCCGGTGCTGCTGGCCATGGATGTCATTGCCGTGTGGACCTACCGGCGCGATTTCAACTGGCACATCATCAAGCTCATGCTGCCCGGGGCCGCAGTCGGCACCATTCTCGGCTGGCTGTTATGGTCGGTGGTCTCGGATGCGGCCGTGCTGCTGTTTGTCGGCGTCATCACCCTGATGTTCGTGCTCGACGCCATCCTGCCGCTGCGCAAGAAGCTCGAGGGACTGCCTCCATCCCGCGGCTGGGGTAGCTTCTGGGGCGGCGCGGCCGGCTTCACCAGCTTCATCAGCCACACCGGTGGCCCGCCCTTCCAGATCTACGTGCTGCCGCAGCGCCTCTCCCCGATGGAGTATTCCGGCACCTCCGCCTGGTTCTTTGCCATCGTCAACACCGCCAAGCTGGTGCCGTACTTTTTCCTGGGCCAGCTCAGTTTCGGCAATCTGGCCCTGTCGGCGGCGCTGGCGCCGGTGGGCATCGTCGGCGTGCTGATCGGCGTGTTTCTGGTACGCCGCATCTCCATGGTCTGGTTCTATCGCATCGCTTACTGGCTGGTATTCCTGCTCGCCCTCAAGCTGATCTGGGACGGCGCCCGGGCAATCTTCTGGGGCCTCTAAGCCAACAAAAAAGGCCGCGACATCTGCCGCGACCCTTTCCAAATCTCGCAACGAAAATCGTGCCGCTTTCTTACGCGTTCTGATTGTACCGGTAGAGTTCGTCCTTGACCTCGAGCTTCTTGCGCTTGAGTGCGCTGATCGTCATCTCGTCGCGGAGGCGATTCTGCATCTCCGACTGGATCTGGCGGTCGAGCTCCTGATGGCGACGCTCCAGCGCCGCGATATGGCCTTCGGTAGTCATGACAACTCCTTTCAGAACCACTATGGACAAGCGCGATGGTCACAAATCTTTCACGCCTTGTCGACCCGCTTGTTGGCAAGTGTGAAAGCTGGTGCAAAATCCCCGGCCATCGGTTAACCACAAAGGTGTGATCTCGGGGCTCGTCACACATGCTGCAGCTCACCAAGGAGCAGGAGGCCGTCTTTGGCCTCGAACTGGCGACCAAGCGGCAGGAGCACGCGGACCTCAACGCGGCCATCGATACGCTCACCCAGTCGCACGTGGCCGACCGCATGCTCATCCAGCGGCTAAAGAAGCGCAAACTGGCGCTGAAGGACCGGATCGTGCAGCTCGAGAATATCCTGCTGCCAGACATCATTGCCTGAGCCGGCCGAAGGGAGTGCCCACATGCTGACCAAGCCCCCTGTCGCCATTGTCATGGGCAGCCAGTCCGACTGGCCCACAATGCGTCTTGCCGCTGAAACGCTCGAATCGCTCGAGGTCGAGTACGAGGCGCGAATCGTCTCCGCCCACCGCACGCCCGAGCGCCTGGTCGATTTCGCCACCACCGCCCGCAGCGAAGGCTTCAAGATCATCATCGCCGGCGCCGGCGGCGCCGCCCACCTGCCCGGCATGATTGCCGCCATGACCCCGCTGCCAGTCTTCGGCGTGCCGGTGCGGTCCAAGGCGCTCAACGGACAGGACAGCCTCCTTTCCATCGTGCAGATGCCGGGCGGCATTCCCGTGGGCACCCTCGCCATCGGCGAGCCCGGCGCGATCAATGCCGCACTGCTGGCTGCTGCCGTCCTCGCGCTCACCGATGACGAACTGGCCGACCGGCTCGACGCCTATCGTGCCCGTCAGAGCGCAATTGTTCCCCAATTTCCTGCAGACAGCGAGTGAGCGTGAACGAAACCCAAGCCAAACCGCTGCCATCCAGCGGCACGATCGGCATTCTCGGGGGTGGCCAGCTCGGCCGCATGCTCTCCCTCGCCGCCAGCCGTTTGGGGTTCAAAACCCACATCTTCTGCCCCGATCCGCAGAGCCCGGCTTTCGAGGTAACCCCCCACAAGACCGTCGCCGCCTATGACGACCAGGCCGCCCTCGAAAGCTTCGCCGCCGCGGTGGACATCGTCACCTACGAGTTCGAGAACGTCCCTGCTGCCACTGCGGAAATCCTTAGCCGGATCAAGCCCTTGCGCCCCGGTTCCAACGCCCTCGCCATCTCGCAGGACCGGCTGGCGGAAAAGGCTTTCCTCGCCAGCAAGAACATTCCGGTGGCCCCTTACCGGGCCGTCGAAAGGGAAGCCGACCTCGCCGCAGCCATCGCCGCGCTTGGCCTGCCGGCCGTGCTGAAGACCACCCGCCTCGGCTATGACGGCAAGGGCCAGCGGACCCTGCGCACGGAGGCCGACGCCGCCCCTGCCTTTGCTGAACTCTCCCCAAAACCATTGGTGCTGGAAGGGTTTATCCCGTTCAGCAAGGAAATTTCCGTCGTCGTTGCCCGCAGCCTCACCGGCGAGGTCAGGAGCTACGATCCGGCCGAGAACCTGCACCGTAATCACATCCTCCACACCAGCACGGTTCCCGCCGCGATCTCACCCACGCTGGCCCGCCAGGCCGGCATGATCGCCAAGGCCATCGTCATTGCCCTCGACTATGTCGGCGTGCTCGGCGTCGAGTTCTTTGTGGTGCCCGTCGAGGGACGCGAGACCCTGCTGGTCAACGAGATCGCCCCCCGGGTGCACAATTCGGGCCACTGGACCGAGGCGGTTTGCCTCACCGACCAGTTCGAGCAGCATATCCGCGCCATAGCCGGCTGGCCGCTGGGCGATCCCGCCCGCCTTGCCGACGCGGTGATGGAGAATCTGATCGGCGAGGACGTCCTGGCGCTGCCGGCAAGTCTCGACGGAAGCACCCAGCCGCACCTCTACGGAAAGACCGAGGCTCGGCCCGGTCGCAAGATGGGTCACATCAACCGCATCGTGCGGAACTAAGGGCGTTGCGCCGGGTTTTTGTGACCGCGGCAGTGGACAACCCTGGGCCGCTGCGCTATAGACGCGGCCACGGTGACCGGCAGCGCTGGTCGGCGACGGTGCCCTTTGGCATTGGCGCTTACTCCAAACCCATTATGTCAGGCTTTGAAAGGGCGGTTTACCTTTGCAAGTAGTCGTTCGCGATAACAACGTTGATCAGGCGCTGCGCGCGCTCAAGAAGAAGCTGCAGCGCGAAGGCGTCTTCCGCGAGATGAAGCTGCGCAACTACTACGAAAAGCCGTCCGAAAAGAAGGCTCGCCAGAAGGCCGAGGCTGTGCGCCGCGCCCGCAAGCTGGCCCGCAAGCGTGCTCAGCGCGAAGGCGGGATCGCTGCTGCTCCGGCGCGTCCGGCCGCTCGGTAGCTCCAGGCGAGCTCTGATAGAATTGGCGCCGTCCCTCTGGGGCGGCGCTTTTTGCTGTCGGAAGGTGTGTGGAAGCCGGCGGCTACTGCGCCATGGCCCGCTCGAAGAACGCCTCGGCCCGCGGCCAGATTCCGCGCGCCCACAGGTCGCTGTGCCCGGCCCCCGGCTCGATCCACAGTTCATCCTTGTTGGGCACCAGGTCGTAGAGCCGTTCGCCATTGCTGACATCAATGGTCACGTCCGCCGTTCCGTGCGCCACCATGACGGGCTCCGACACATCGACGATCCACTGGTTGACAGGGAACTGATCCTGCATGGTCCAGTAGACCGGCAGGTACGGGTAGCGCTCGGCCGCCACACCCACCGCCGACAGGAATGGGGTCTCGAGCAGCAGTGCTTCGGCATCCCTCTGGCTCGCCACATAAGTCGACGGGCCGGAGCCGAGCGAGCGCCCCCAGATCACCAGGGGAAAGCCCTTCGCCGCCGCCCAGTCATAGGCTGCTATCGCATCGGCAAGGATGTTGTCCTGTGAGATCTCTCCAGGCGACGCCGGAAAGCCCCGGTAGTCGAAGGCGAGGAAGCCGTAGCCATCCGCCACGAACTGCTCGTAGCGTTCGTGCTCGGCGGTGAAGCTGCCGGTATTGCCCTTGTAGTAGACGATCAGCGGCTTGCCCGCCTCTGGCGACTCGTACCAGCCCGCCAGCATGCCGCCACCGGACGGGATCTCCACCGCCTCCGCCCGCGACAGCAACGTCCCGCCGAGATCGGTGATCTCGCCGCTGGCGGAGTATTGCAGCGCCCGCTGGTTGAAGTACATGTAGGCAATGACGCCCGCATAGGCGATGACCAACAGCGCCACCAGCAATGCGAGGGCCCGGATAAACAGTCGCACGGCGCAACCCCACCTTCGATTCGCTTTCGAAGCTACACCAGCAGAACGCCGCGTCTCCAGCCGGACCAGTCAGAGTTCGGCGATCGTCCGCCACAGCGCCTCCTCGAACACCTCCTCCGGCTGCGCGCCGGAGAGGGCATACTTTTCGGCGAACACGAAGAACGGTACGCCCCTGATGCCCTGGTCGGCGGCACCGACAGCCATCTGCCGGGTGATGTCGAGTTCGTTCTCGTCGTTCATCGCGTCGAGCGCATCGCCGCGGTCCCAGCCATATTCCACGGCAATGTCGGCAAGAACGTTGTCGTCGTTGATCTGTCGATGCTCGAGGAAATAGGCGGCGGCGATGGCATTGGCCAGTTCGTGCTGGTTCCCGTTCGGCTTGCTCAGCCGGGTAATGGTGTGCGCCTTGGCAGTGTTGAACATGCGAGGCTGTCGGGAGAGATCGAGTTCGATCCCCGCCTTCTTCGCCTCGGCTTCCACCCGTTCCCACATCTCCTTGGGATCACGGCCATACTTCTGGCGCAGCATCTCGCCGACGTCGACGCCTTCGGGCGGCACGTTCGGGTCGAGGTAGAACGGGTGGTTGTTGATCTCGACCTCGATGTCGGCAGGGTCCAGCCGCGCCAGCGCCGCGTCCAGTCGTGCCGAACCGACGAGGCACCAGGGGCAGACCACGTCGGTGAAAAGGTCGATCTTGAGCAGCTTGGACATGTCGCCTTCCGAAGTCGGCCGGCAGCCGCCGGCGGGAGCATTGGCTCCTCACATGGCGGCTGGACCGCTTATCGGCAAGAACGCACTTCGGTGTAACCGCCTTGGGTCACAGCGTATTGTTGGCGTTGGTGACCGCAAAGGGCGGTGCCCAGGCCGCAACCAGGGCAAGCCCAATCGCGGCGCTCAGGCCCATCCAGGCAAGGCCGGGCGCCATCACCAGGCCCGCCTGCCGGGACACAGCGGACACCCGGAGTGCGGTGGCGATCCCCAACAGCAGCAGGGCCATGCTGGCGATGCTGAGAGCCAGGGAATCGAGCGGCATGACAGCGAAGGGGAAGGCGATCATGCCCAGCATCAGCGCCACCAGCCACCACCCGGCCCTGCGGCCGGCCTGACCACGTTCGACCACCATCCAGCGTGCGGCGCCGAACAGCGGAAACGCCAGCAGGTGCATCACCGCACCGAACCAGCCCGGCAGCCCGAAGGGCGAAAAGAACAGCGGCAGGTTGCCGGTGATCTGACCGACGCCGTTGGCGATGACGAACACGGCAAGCGGCAGCGCAGCGCTGAGCGTCAGGCCCAGCAGATCGTGCCGGTCGGCATCCAGCAAGGACGCCTTGGGAGGAAGAGGAATTGCTTTGATGGTCGCCATTCTGGGCTCCCGTGACTTGCCATTTCGTGGCAGATCAATTCCGGGCGCTGCTCCAAAGTTCCGCTTACGTCAACATCGTGATCGACGCTCTGCGATCACCCTGCCGTGAGCGGAATGCCTGTGGAACCCCAAAACCGGCTCTGCCTTGCGGCGTCACATAGGCTCGCGCAAGGGGCGGAGCCCCACCTGAACAGGAGTTTCTTCGATGTCCAACGACAAGGTCCGGCTGGACGCTCTCGAGACCCGCATTGCCTATCAGGACCAGACGATCGAGGAGTTGAACGCGGCCGTCACCGAGCAGTGGGCGCTGATCGAGCAGTTGCGCCGCAAGCTGGAACAACTCGAGCAGCAGGTGCTCTCGGGTAGCTTCATCGCCGACCCATCATCGGAAAAGCCGCCGCCGCACTACTGAGGCTGAACCGGCCTCAGTGGCCCAGCGCCTTGACGATGTCCTCGGTCATCTTCTTGGCGTCGCCGAACAGCATCATGGTGTTGTCGCGGTAGAACAGCTCGTTCTGCACCCCGGCATAACCGGCCGCCATGCCGCGCTTGATGAACAGCACCGTGCCGGCGTCTTCGACGTTGAGCACCGGCATCCCGTAGATCGGGGAGGTCTTGTCAGTCTTGGCCGCGGGATTGGTCACGTCATTGGCCCCGATTACGAAGGCGACGTCGGACTGGGCGAACTCGGAGTTGATGTCCTCG
>JAEYXQ010000049.1 GCA_023431205.1 Pseudomonadota bacterium
GGGGAGGTCGCTCTTTCCCTGGGCTCGAGGGTGGTCCGCTCAGGTTCGGCGAGGATGGAAACCTTCCATCCCCCTGTCCGAAATGGAGTCGTCGCACCCCGTTCTAAAATCCCGGCGCCCCGAGGCGGTGACGTCTCACTATTATTCATTCCAGAGGCGGCATCGCCTCGGGGTCCCGCTCCTCCCTCAACCGACGGTGCCCCGGCGGACGAAGCCGCATGGGCAGCGGAAAATGATCGCGCCCGCCGCGCTAACATGTTAGTCCACGCCCATGCAGCAAGCCGTTCTTTCCTCCACCCAGCCCAGGGCTCAATCACCGGACCGCCAGGCCGCAGGCGAGCGGGTCGTCGCCCGCCTCAGGGCCTTGATCCGCGGGCAGATGTATACCGACCCGCTGATGACCTATGCCTGGAGCGGGGACGCCAGTTCCTACCGGCTGATCCCGGCGGCGGTGGTGTTCGTCAATTCCGAGGACGAGGTGCGGGCGGTGTTCCGGGCAGCGCGGGCCGAAGGACTGCCGGTGACCTTCCGCGCCGCCGGGACGTCGCTGTCGGGGCAGGCGGTGACCGATGGCGTGCTGGCAGTTCTGGGCGACGGCTGGCGCAAGCTGACCATCCATGACGGGGCCGAGCAGATCACGCTGGGACCGGCGATCATCGTGGCGGAGGCGAACCGGGCGCTGAAGCCGTTCAACCGCAAGATCGGGCCGGACCCGGCTTCGCAGGCCACCTGCAAGATCGGCGGAGTGGTCAACAACAACTCGTCGGGCATGTGCTGCGGGGTGGCGCAGAACACCTACCACACCATGGCGCGGCTCCGGATCGTGCTGACCGATGGGACGGTGCTGGATTCGGGAGACGCGGCCGGTTGCGACAGCTTCCGCGTGACGCATGCGGCGATGCTGGAGGAAATCCACCAGTTGCACCACCAGGTGATGGCCGACCCGGAACTGGTGGCGCTGATCCGCCGCAAGTACCGGATCAAGAACACTGTCGGCTATTCGCTCAATGCGCTGGTCGACTACCACGACCCGCTCGACATCCTGATCCACCTGATGGTGGGCTCGGAGGGCACGCTCGGCTTTGTGTCGGAGGTGACCTACAACACGGTGCCCGAGCACCCGTTCAAGGCAACGGGGCTGATCCCCTTCCCCAACCCCGAGGCTGCCGGCCGCGCCATCATCGAGATGAGCAATGGCGGGGTGCAGGTGACGACCGGGATCACCGCGGCGGAATATATCGAGCGGCGGGCGCTGGCGACGGTGGAGCACCTGGCCCCGATGGCGCCGCTGCTGCCGTGGCTGACGGACACTTCCCCCGCGGTGCTGATCGATGTCACAGCGCCCAGCGCCGAGATCCTCGCGGCCGAGATGGCGCGGGCCGAGACACTGCTGCGGCGCCACGGGGCCACCCATATCGACCTCTCCACGGACGAAGCCCGCAGCCACGCGCTGTGGGACATCCGCAAGGGCTTCTTCACCTCGGGCGGGGCGGCGCGGCCCAAGGGCACCTCGATGCTGACCGAGGACGTGGCGGCTCCGATCGAGCGGTTGGCCGAGTTCGTGGTCGACATGCGCAACCTGCTCGATGCCCATGGCTACGAGGATGCGATCATCTTCGGCCACGCGCTGGCGGGAAACCTCCATTTCCAGATGAGCGACAACTTCGCCCAGGCGGGGGCGGCGGAGAAATTCGACCGGTTCAACCAGGAACTGTCGGAACTGGTGTCGATCCGCTATGGCGGCTCGCTCAAGGCCGAGCACGGCACCGGCCGCGCCATTGCGCCCTTCGTCGAGGCGGAATGGGGTGCGACGGCCTACCGGATCATGCACCGGATCAAGGCGCTGTTCGATCCCGAACGGCTGCTCAACCCGGGCGTGCTGCTCAACGACGACCCCAAGATCCACGTCAAGAACCTCAAGGTCATGCCGCTGGCCGACGAGATCGTCGACCTGTGCATCGAATGCGGGTTCTGCGAGCCCGCCTGCCCCAGCCACCACATGACCCTGACCCCGCGCCAGCGCATTGCGGTGACCCGCGAGCGGGCGCGATTGCGGGCAACGGGCGAGGACCCGGAGCGCCTGGCGCGCTTCGATGCCGATTTCCAGTATCCCGGGCTCGACACCTGTGCGGCGTGCAACCTCTGCTCGCTGCGCTGCCCGGTGGGAATCGAAACCGGCACCATGATCATGGGCGAGCGGGCGCGGCGGCGCGGCGGCACCGCCGAAGCGGTGGCCGGGTTCGTTGCGGGACACCGCGGCACGGTGGAAACCCTGATGCGCGGCGGCGTCGGCCTTGCCGATGCGGCGCGGGCCGTGATTCCGGCGCCGGCGGTGGAAGCGGTCACCGAGACTGCGCGCAAGCTCACCGGCAAGCGGGTGCCGCGGGTGTCGCGGGCGCTCCATCGCGGACCGGGGGCGCCCAAGCTCGCACCCTCGCGGCAAGACCCGCGTCATAGCGGCTTTCCGGTGCCGGTGGCGCAATCGGGGCCGCCACGGATCGTCTATTTCCCGGCCTGTCCCAGCCGCATGTTCGGCGCGCCGGAGACGCGGCTGAAGCTGCTCAGCGCACCCGATGCCATGGTGGCCCTGCTCGAGCGCGCCGGCTACGAGGTGGTGATGCCCGATGGCGTCAACGGCCAGTGCTGCGGGCAGCCCTTCCAGTCCAAGGGCTTTCCGGCGGAGGCCGACCGTGTCGGCGGCGAACTGGTGGCTGCACTGTCGGACGTGGGCGGAGCGACGCTGCCGGTGGTCACCGATGCCTCGACCTGCGCCAAGCATCTGGCGGCGGTGCCCGGCGGGGCGGCGGTGATGGATTCGGCGCTGTTCGTGGCCGAGCACCTCCTGCCGCGGTTGACCGTGACCCAGCGCCTGCCAGTGGTGGCGGTGCATCACAACTGTTCGGCGCAGCGGCTCAAGGAGCAGCCGGCGACCGAGGCGGTGGCGGCCGCCTGCGCCGAGCGGGTGGCGGTGCTGAACTCGATCACCTGCTGCGGCTATGCCGGCGACAAGGGCCTGTTCGTGCCCGAACTCAACGCCCACGCCACACGGCGGGTGAAAGGGGACATTCCCGAGGGCTGCGAGATCGGCGTATCGACAGTGTCGACTTGCGCCTCTGGGCTGACCGAGCATGCGGGGGTGCCGTTCGTGGCACTGGTGAGCCTGCTCGAGTGGGCGACGCGGCCGTCGGCCACAAGCCTATCGTAGACCTCATCCTGAGCCCGTCGAAGGACGAGGTCGCGGGCACTGAGTTACCGACCTCGTGGTTCGACAAGCTCACCATGAGGTCTATGGGGGCGCACCGCTTGCTTCGAGCGCGCAGCTTGCCCCCGCCCCACTCTGGGACTACTGCCCCCGCATGATCCACAGCACCACCATCACCAGCCTCGGCCACAAGGGCGAGGGCATCGCCGA
Source organism: Pseudomonadota bacterium (assembly GCA_023431205.1). Taxonomy (GTDB): domain Bacteria; phylum Pseudomonadota; class Alphaproteobacteria; order Rhizobiales; family Devosiaceae; genus Devosia. The sequence continues at coordinate 3,413 of JAEYXQ010000049.1, forward strand.
AGTCGAGGGCCGGCGCGTGTTCGTGCCGCTGGGGCTGCCCGGCGAGATGGTCACGGTGGACTTGGAGGGGGACCGCGGCACGCTGGTGGAACTGGTCGAACCCTCACCGGACCGGCAGGTGCCGTTCTGCTCGCATTTCGGCCGCTGCGGCGGCTGCCAGTTGCAGCACCTGGCGCGGCCCGCCTACGAGGCGTTCAAGATCGGGCTGGTCGAGGCGCCTCTGAGGCAGGCCGGCATCGAGGCAAAGGTGACGCGCTTCATCGATGCGGCGGGGGATGGGCGGCGGCGGGCGACCCTGCATGCCAGGCGCGAGGGCGCCGGCTATATGCGGCTGCGCAGCCACCAGGTGCACCCGATCGACCATTGCCCCATCCTGGTGCCGGCACTCGATCCGGCGCCTGAGATCACGCAGGCGGTGCAGGAGGCGATCGGGGAAGCCGATGTCAGCTTCACGGCGACACTGAGCGGGCTCGATGTGGCGGTCCGCACCGAAAAGAAGCAGGCGCGGCCGGAGCGACTGGTGCCGGTCGCCACTCGCTTCCGGCTGGCGCGACTGGCGCTGAATGGCGAGATGGTGCTGATGAATGCGCCGCCGGTCATCGGCATGGGCCGGGCGCGGGTGGAGCTGCCGATCGGCAGCTTCCTGCAGGCGACGACAGAAGCGGAGGCCGCCCTCGCTCACTATGTGGTCGACACCGTGGGCAAGGCCAAGCGGGTGGCTGACCTGTTCTGCGGCGTCGGACCCTTCACCCTGCGGCTGGCCGAGCAGTCGCCGGTGTTCGCCGCCGACAGCGACAAGGCGGCGGTGATGGCGCTCAACAAGGCGGCGCGGCACGCCAAGGGCTTGAAGACGATCACCGTCAAGCCCCGCGACCTGTTCCGCGACCCGCTGACCCGCTTCGAGCTCGACTACGATGCGGTGGTGCTGGATCCGCCGCGGGCCGGTGCCGAGGCGCAGGTCAAGGAACTTGCCGCCTCCAAGGTGAAGCTCATCGTGATGGTCGCCTGTGACGCGCGCACCTTCGCCCGCGACGCAGCGACACTGGTGAAGGCAGGGTTCAGGCTCGAGGAGCTGGTGGCGGTCGACCAGTTCACGCAATCAACCCACGTTGAAATCGCTTCAACTTTTCGGCGCTAGCGCAACCCACGCCAAACGCTGACGTTGGGTGAGGTATCCCGAAACATCAGCTTTGTGCGGTGGGGCACCGCTGCAAAATGGAGCCTACCAAATGCAGGTATTCAAGACCGGTCTTGCCATCGCGGCCCTGTGCGCCGCCACCATTGTTCCCACTTTGGCCCAGCAGCAGTCGCTGCGCACCAACCGGATCGAGCCGCCGCAGGGCGTGTTCGTGGACGAGTACGGCACCTCGTTCACCTTCTCGGCCTGCGGTGAAGGCGCTGCCCTGTGCGGCGTGCTCAACGACATCCAGGGCAATTCCCGGACCGAAGAGAACCTTGCCTATGTCGGCCAGCAGGTGATGCAGGCCCAGCCGAGCGGCCCCAACACGTGGGAAGGCACGGTGATCTTCGACGGCAAGGAAGCCAAGGCAACGATCACCCAGACCGGCCCCGATACGGTCGAGATCCAGGGTTGCCGCGCCGCCATCCTGTGCCAGACGCTGGTGTTCAACAAGGCGTCGTAAGCGCTGGTTGTTGCACCGGCCAAAGAAAGAACCCCGGCCATGGCCGGGGTTTTCGTTTGGGTTGCGCGCTCAGCAGTCACCTTACCTCCCCTGAAGGGGGAGGAGGACGAGAGATCGGGCCGCGATGTCGTGGTTCGGCAGACTCACCATGAGGTCCATGGGGGATCGGGGCACCCCCACTCACACGGAGCCTCAGCACACCGTCGCGACGCGGTCCCTGATAACCTCAAGCACTTCGTCGCCGGAACGCTTCCACCAGTTCTCGGTGGAGAAGATTTCCACCTCCTGAGGGCCGTGGTAGCCGGCGGCTTCGATCATGGCGCGGATGGATTTGAGGTCGATCACGCCGTCGCCCATCATGCCGCGGTCGTTGAGCATGTCGCGGGTGGGCACCAGCCAGTCGCAGATGTGGTGGGCGAAGATGCGCTTCATGCGGCCGGCGCGCTGGATGGCGCGCTCGAGATTGGGATCCCACCAGACGTGGTAGACGTCGATGGCGACGCCAACGGTTTCGCCGAGCGTCTCGCAGATGTCGAGCGCCTGATCGATGGTGTTCACGCAGGCGCGGTCGGCGGCATACATCGGATGCAGCGGCTCGATGGCGATGCGGACGCCGGAGGCCTTGGCGTGGGGCAGCATGGCGGCGATACCGTCGGCGACCATGCGGCGGGCACCGGGCAGGTCCCTGCTGGAGCCGGGCAGACCGCCCACAACCAGCACCAGGCAGTCGGCGTTGAGCGCGGCCGCCTCGTCGATGGCGCGCAGATTGTCGTCGATGGCCTTCTGGCGCCCTTCGGCGGTTTCGGCTGGGAACATGCCGCCGCGACAGACGCCGGTGACCCGCAGCTTGTTGTCGCGCACGATGCGGGCGGCTTCATCGAGGCCGATCGCAGCGATCTGGTCACGCCAGGGGGAGATGGCGGTGATGCCGTGGCGCAGGCACCCGTCGACAGCTTCGGTAAACCCCCACTGGCCGCGGGTAGTGGCGAGGTTGAGGGAAATCAAGGTATCGGCGCTCATGCGGCCACTCCATGAACGGCGAGGACATCGCGCATGCGGCGGGTGGCAAGCTCGGGATCGGCGAGGACGCGGGCCTTGTCGGCAAGCCGGAAGAGTTCGGCCAGGTGCTGCAGCGAGCGGGTCGACTGCTGGCCGCCGATCATGGCGAAGTGGTCCTGCAGGCCGTTGAGATAGGCCAGGAACACCACGCCGGTCTTGTAGAAGCGGGTGGGCGCGGCGAAGATGTGGCGGCTGAGCGGGACGGACGGCTCGAGCAGGTTGAAGAACTCGGTAGCGTTGCGACGACCCAGGGCGGCGAGGCCGGCCGAGGCGGCGGGGGCAATGGCATCGAAGATGCCGAGCAGGGCATGGGAATAGCCCTGGTCGTCACCGGCAATCAGTTCGGCATAGTTGAAGTCGTCGCCGGTATACATCTTCACCGACGCCGGCAACCGGCGGCGCATGGCGATCTCCTTTTCGGCGGAGAGCAGCGAAATTTTGATGCCGTCGACCTTGTCGGCATTGGCGGCGATGACATCGAGGCAGACATCCATGGCCGCGCCGTGGTCGCCACGGCCCCAATAGCCTTCGAGCGCCGGATCGAACATCTCGCCAAGCCAGTGCATGATCACCGGCTGCCGGACCTGCGAGAGGATGCGGCCGTAGACCCGGCCATAGTCGTCCGGAGATTTCGCCGCTGCGGCCAGCGCGCGGCTTGCCATCAGGATGACGCGGCCGCCCTGCCCTTCGACGAACCCGACCTGCTCCTCATAGGCGCGGATGATGTCATCGACCGTGACGTCGGGGCCGGGGGCGAGATGATCGGTGCCGACGCCATAGGCGATCAGCGCATCGTCGCGGGTACGCGTTTCGGCCTGAGAGCGGCGGATCAGCTCCTGCGCGTCGGTCCAGGTCAGGCCCATGCCGCGCTGGGCGGTATCCATGGCTTCGGCGACGCCGAGGCCGAGATCCCAAAGACGGTGGCGAAAGGCGACGGTCCGGTCCCAGTCGATGGCGGGGGTAAGCCACGGATCGTTGCTGGCCAGCGGGTCGGCGACGACATGGGCTGCCGCAAAGGCGATGCGCGGGAAGTCGGTGGCCTTGAACTTGACGAAGGGGATCGGGTCGCCAGTCAGGGTGTAGGGGCTGATCGAACGGTCGGGGTTGGGCAGGTTGATCGTGGGCATGTGACTTCCTCGAAGTCTCAACAAACTCGGTGTCATCCCCGCGGAAGCGGGATCCATCCTGAGGTCCTGTCACCATCGCTGAGGGCTGACGCATCTCAGGATGGGCCCCGGCTCAAGGCCGGGGTGACATCCGGCGGGTGTGGGCAGAGTGCGCCTCGCTCAAGGGTCAGAACTGCAGTTCCGGCACGGCGAGCCAGCGGCGCTCGGCCCAGCTCTGGAGGCCCAGCTCGGCGAGCTGGACGCCGCGGGCGCCGGCTTCGAGGCCGAACTCCCACGGGGCATCCTCGGCCACGTGCTTGAGGAACATTTCCCACTGCGCCTTGAAGCCGTTCTCGGCGGGCCAGTTGTCCGGAACTTCCTCCCAATCCTCGAAGAAGTTCATGGTCTGCGGCTGGTCGGGGTTCCACACGGGCTTGGGCGTGTTGACGCGATGCTGGGTCCAGCATTTGTGCAGGCCCGCGACGGCGGAGCCATGGGTGCCGTCGACATGGAAGGTGACAAGGTCGTCGCGGCGAACGCGGGTCGTCCAGCTGGAGTTGACCTGGGCGATGATGCCGCCCTCGAGCTCGAAGGTGGCGTAGGCGGCGTCGTCGGTGTCGGCCTGGAAGCGGTTGCCCTTTTCGTCGACGCGCTCGGGAATGTGGGTGGCGCCAAGGCAGGAGACGGCCTTGACCGGCGCGAAGGTGTTGTCCAGCACGTAGCGCCAGTGGCACAGCATGTCGATGATGATGCCGCCGCCATCGGCCTTGCGGTAGTTCCAACTCGGGCGCTGCGCCTTCTGCCAGTCACCCTCGAACACCCAGTAGCCGAATTCGCCGCGCACGGACAGGATCTGGCCGAAAAAGCCGGAGTCGCGCAGCATCTTGAGCTTCATCAGGCCCGGCAGGAACAGCTTGTCTTGGACCACGCCGTGCTTGAGGCCGGAGGCGCGGGCCTTCTTGGCGAGATCGACGGCGATGTCGAGCGAGTCCGAAGTGGGCTTTTCGCAATAGACGTGCTTGCCGGCGGCCAGCGCCTTCTCGATCAGGCCAGCGCGCATCAGCGTGGTGCCGGCATCGAAAAACACGGTGTCATCGGGGTTGGCGAGGGCGGCGTCGAGATCGGTCGACCAGCGCGGGATGGCGTGCTTTTCGGCGAGGCGCTGAATCTTCTCGCGGTCGCGGCCGACGATGATCGGGTCGACAACGAGCCGATCGCCGTTGGACAGCACGACGCCGCCCTGGTCGCGGATCGCCAGGATGGAGCGCACCAGGTGCTGGTTGTAGCCCATGCGTCCGGTGACGCCATGCATGATGAGGCCGAGGCGCCGTTCCGCCATTGCTGTATCCCCTCCGGTGTAACTAGCTGGTTACTTACACACCGTCGGTGCGCCTCGTCAAGCGGGGTTGCGCTAGAGGCCGAGTACCATTTTCAGGCCCACGGCGGCGAGGAAGAACAGGATCATGCGATCAAAGGCGCGGCGGCTGAGGCGGGCGCCGAGCCACTGGCCGACCGGCATGAACAGGAAGATCGGCACGAGGGCCAGGACGCCCTGCAGCATCCATTCGGGCTGCAGCACCCCTGCCACCCAGAGCGACGGCAGTTGCACCGCGGCAAGGACGAAGAACATGGCGGAGACGGCAAACACCATGGCGTCGCGGTCGAGCGCCATGGCGTGTATATAGGTCATGCCGATGGGCCCGGAGACGCCGGTGGCGCCCTGGAGGATGCCGCCGCCGATGCCGGTGAAGGGTGCAAGGCGCTTGGCCAGCGGCAGGGACAGCGACCAGTGCGGGGTGGCGAGGCGGAGGCCCACATAGGTGAGGAGCAGGCAGCCGAGGCCGAGGACAAGCAGGCGCTCGGGCAGGCTGGTGAGAGCCCAGGTCCCGAGGGCGATGCCGATGGCGCCGGCAACCAGGAAGACCGGCATGAAGGCGAGGCGCGGATTGCCCGCTTCGCGGCGGAAGCGCCAGACCTGCCAGGCATTGGTGGCGATCAGCGGAATGACCATCAGCCCGATCGCGTGCTGCAGGCCAAAGAAGGCGGTGATCACCGGCAGGGCGATCAGCGGCAGGCCCATGCCCGAGGCACCCTTGACGACCGCACCGGTGCCGAGCGCCAGCAGCATCACCAGAATGCCGGTCCAATCCATTCCTGTTCCCTCGCCGGTTCGTCACGCCGGCACATTGCAGGCGGATCGGGCCGCAACCGCCTGACAGCGGCCAAAATCTGCCGGTGCCGGAGCGCTGTCAAGCTAACCGTGTGGTTAGTTGGTTGACAGCGTCGTTTGCCGGCAGCACTCTTGGGCGGACGGCCGAAGACGGAAACCGCGCGGCCGCAGGAAAAAACGGGAGGACTTGAATGTCTCGATTGACCCGCTCTTTGCTGGCGATGACGCCGGCTTTGATGCTGACGACCGGCTTCGCCATGGCCCAGGAATGGCAGCCTGAGCGGCCGATCAACCTGATCGTGCCGTGGGGCGCCGGCGGCTCGACCGACCAGGTGACCCGCGTGACCGCCCCCATTCTCGCCGAGGCGCTCGGCGTCGAGGTGGTGGTGGTGAACCAGCCCGGCGCTTCGGGGGCCATCGGCACCCAGGAAGTGCTGAACGCGCCGAAGGATGGCTACACCTGGACCGCCAACGCCATCGCCAACAACGCCACCTATGCGGTGACGGGCCTGCTCGAGAACACCAATATCGACGACTGGCACATCTATCTGTCGGTCGCCAACGTGCCGGTGGTGAGCGTGCCGGTGGACAGCGAGTTCGAGGATTTCGGGCAGTTGCTGGAGGCCTTCAAGGCGCGCGGGCAGGAGATCACGGTGGCGACCGCCGGCATCACCTCCTCGGGCGGCACCGCCATCGCCGCGCTGAGCGGGGCGGCCGACGGGTTCGACTACAACATGATCACCTATGACGGCGGTGGGCCGGCGGCGATCGCCACCGCCTCCGGTGAAGCCATGGTGACGACGCAGCTGGCAGTGGAGCAGACCGAACTGATCCGTGGCGGGCGCCTCAAGGCCCTGGCGGTATTGTCCGACGAACCTCTGGTGCTCGATGGCGCCGAGCCGATCCCGCCGATCACCGAGTGGCTGCCGGAGATGGAACTGGCGCCGGACTATTTCGGCATCTTCATCCCGCGCGGCGTGCCGGATGAGGTGGTCGCCACCGTCGACCGTATCTGGGCCGACCAGGTGATGAACTCGGAAGCGCTCAAGACCTATGCGGAAACCTATGGCGCGGTGTTTGCCCCGTCCTTCGGGGACGAGGCACGGGCCCTGGCGATGCCAGTGGTGATCCTCGAGGCCTGCGATGCGGTCGAGCGTGGCGAGGCGGTGAATGACCCCTCGACCATCGGCATCGACTGCGAGACGCGCACGGAAGTCGGCGCCAACTGAGGCGTTGGGTGTTTGCCCTCCCTCCCCCTGGAAGGGGGGCCGGGTGAGGGTTGCTCGTTCAGCCCTTATCGACGCCCCACCCCCGACCCCTCCCCTCAAGGGGGAGGGGAGACCTGAACCAAGCCCGAGTGCCTGTTGAGAAAGAACGATGCACACACCCACTCACGATGAAGCTGTCCGCGCACGAGCGGACCTGATCACGGCGCTGGCCTTTGTGGCGCTGGGGCTGGTGGTGGTGTACCTTTCCTGGACCATGCCCCGGCTGGAGGCGCGCCGGATTCATCCGGCGACGATCCCCGGGCTGGTTCCCCTTATCCTCGGTGGTGCGCTGACGCTGTGCGGCGGATTGCTGGCGTATCGATCAGCCAATCTGGCACAGCCGGGTGCCTGGGCCGGGCTGTGGCAACGGCTGACCTCGTGGAGCTATGCCCGCGTCGGGCTGGTGCTGACGCTGTGCCTCGTTCATACGCTGGTGCTGCTCGGCAACATGCCGTTCTGGCTGGCTTCAGCTCTGTTCATCTTCGCCTTCATCATGCTGTTCGAGACCGTGCTGGCGGAAACGCGCCGGCCGTTGCTCTCCAGCCTGTTGTGGGCGCTCGCCATCGCCGTCGTCGCGAGCGGCGGCATCTTCTACGTCTTCGAGCGCATCTTTCTCGTGCGCCTGCCCTAGGACCAGCCCATGTTTGAAGGTCTCTCGCTGCTCGGTCAGGGCGTCGTCCACTTCCTCACTCCCGGCGCGCTGTTCAACGTCGCCTGGGCAACGCTGCTCGGCGTGGTGATCGGCATCCTGCCCGGACTGACCGCCACCATGGGCGTGGCGCTGCTAGTGACGCTGACCTACAAGATGGCACCCGACCAGGCGATCCTGACGCTGATGTGCGTCTATCTCGGGGCCATCTATGGGGGCAGCCGCACTGCCATTCTGCTCAACATCCCCGGCACGCCCGCCAATGCGGCGGCAACGCTGGACGGCCATCCGCTGGCACAGAGCGGCAAAGCGGGGCTGGCCATGGGGCTTGCCACCACCTCCTCGACCCTCGGCACGCTGGTGGGCATCTTCTTCCTCGCCATCATCGCGCCGATGCTGGCCGAGGCGGCGCTGAAGTTCGGCAGCTACGAATTCTTCTGGCTGGCACTGTTCGGGGTGGTGATCTCGGGCCAGATGACAGGCAGCGACACCCCGATCAAGGGCTATATCGCCGGCATTCTCGGGCTGTTGATCGCCATGATCGGCATGGAGACGCTGCATGCCTTCCAGCGCTTCACCTTCGGCATTCCCGGCCTCGGCGGCGGCATCGACCTGATTCCGGCCATGGTGGGTGCGTTCGGCCTCGCCGAAATCCTGTCGAGCCTGAAGCGATCGGCAGTGGCCCATATCGCGCCCGTCAACGACCGCGTGGTGCCGCGGCTGAGGGAAATTTTCCAGTACTGGAAGACCATCATTCGCTCCGGCATCATCGGCACCTTTGTCGGCATCATCCCCGGAGTTGGCGAAGACGTGGGCTCCTGGAGCTCGTATGCGGCGGCCAAGAAGCTGTCCAAGCACCCCGAGGAATTCGGCAAGGGTTCGCAGGAAGGCCTGATTGCCGCCGAAACCGGCGACAACGCGGTGGTTTCGGCCGCCATGATCCCGACGCTCACCCTGGCGCTGCCGGGTTCGGCCGCCGCAGCGGTGCTGATCGCGGCGATGATGATCCACGGCATCCGGCCAGGCCCGATGCTGATGACCGAGAACCCAGTGTTCCTCTACCAGGTAGTGGCGATGCTGCTGCTGGCAACGATCGCCAACCTGATCTTCGGGCTGTCGCTGACCAAGCTGTTCATCAAGGTGCTGCAGGTGCCCCGCGAGAGGCTGATGGCAGTGATCTACATCCTGTGCGTGGTCGGCTCCTTTGCCATCACCCAGCGCATGTTCGACGTCTACGTGATGCTGATCTTCGGGGTCGGCGGGTTCATCCTGAGGGAAATGAAGTACCCGATGGCACCCCTGGTGCTGGGCATCGTGCTCGGAGACCTGCTCGACCTCAACCTGCGGCGCGGACTGATGCTGACCAATGGCGATCCGACGCCTTTCTTTACGCGCCCGATCAGCGCTGTTATCTGCCTCGTCATCGTCCTTACCATCCTGATGTCCATTCCTGCGGTGTCACGTCGTGTCCGAGCCCTCTTCACCCGTGATCGCACGGCCGCCGCAGCCCAACGCTGAGCCGGCCAAGCGCACCCGCAACTCCGCCCGCACCAAGGCCGCCATCCTCGTGGCGGGACGGGCGGAATTTGCGGAGCGAGGCTTTGAGGGAGCGCGGGTGGACGCCATTGCCGAACGGGCCGGGGCCAACAAAAGGCTGCTCTACCACTATTTCGGCAACAAGGAGGACCTCTACCGGGCGGTGCTGCTCGATGCCTACGAGGAAATCCGCCGCGGCGAGCGGGCGCTGAGCCTTGACCAGTACAGCCCCGTCGATGCCATGGACCGGCTGGTGCGCTTCACTTTCCGGCATTTTCTCGCCAATCCCTGGTTCCCGCGCCTGCTCGGCACCGAGAACATCGAGAACGCCCGCTTCCTCAAGACCCTGCCGGACATCAAGGCGCTGCACTCGCCGCTGGTGGGGCAGATCACCGCCATCCTCAAGCGCGGCGCCGAGAGCGGCATCTTCCGGCGCGATGTCGATCCGGTGCAGCTTTATATCTCGATTGCCGCGCTCGGCTTCTTCTATGTGTCGAACATGGCCACGCTGAGCGTGATCTTCGACCGCGACCTCAGTGGCGTCGCCATGGTGCAGGAACGGGAGGCGCAGGCGGTGCAGATGGTGATCGATTATCTGAAGACGCAGCCGGAGTAGCGGTGCGTCAGTGCGGGCACCCCCACCTTACCTCCCCCTGAAGGGGGGGATGAGAGATTGGGGTCGTGGGAGCACGTCGTCGTGGGGGTGGAGGCCGCGACCTCGTCCTTCGACAGGCTCAGGATGAGGTCTACGGGAGGTCAGCGCAAGTGAGGCTTCGGGCGGCTCGATCGTGACCGCGACCCCCGCTTTCGCGGGGGCAGGCTCTCGTGGTTCGACGGGCTCACCATTGGGTCTATCGCAAACCTACCCTTCGAGCAGTTGCGCGATTTCGGTGCGGAGGTCGGCGATGCCGTCACCCTTTACCGACGAGGTGAGGATCAGGCGGGGGTGGGCGGCCGGACGCTTGCTGATGGCCGCTTCGGTGGCGCGGATGGCGGCGTCGAGATCGCTGCGACCGGGCTTGTCGCCCTTGGTGAGCACGACCTGATAGCTGACGGCAGCGCGGTCGAGTTCGTTCATCACCGAAAGATCGTTGTCCTTGGGGCCGTGGCGGCCGTCGACCAGCACGTAGACCCGGCGCAGGGTGGCGCGGCCGATGAGATACTGATGGATCAGCCTGGTCCAGGCGCGGACCTTGTCCTCCGGAGCCTTGGCAAACCCATAGCCGGGCATGTCGACCAGCCGGAGGGCCTCGGTTGCGCTTTCGAAGATGTTGAGTTCCTGGGTGCGGCCCGGCGTGTTTGAGGTGCGGGCCAGCGCCGAGGTGCCGCACAGGGCATTGATCAGGCTCGACTTGCCGACATTCGAGCGACCGGCAAAGGCAACCTCGACCCGGTCCATCGGCGGCAGGTCGGCGATGCGCACACAACCCTTCACAAACACGAAGGGTCGGGCGAACAGCAGCCGGGCGCGTTCGATGGCTTCGGGCGGAAAGTCGGGGCGGTCGATCGGCATGGTGGTCTCCAGGCGAAAGAGGCGCCTTGCGGCGCCTCCTGGTGGGATCAGCTCTTGGTCGGCTGGGCCGGCTTGGGCTTGCGCCGGAAGCTGTCCATGATGTTGCCGAACAGGTTCACCTCGGCGCCATGGCGCTTCATGATGAACCACTGCTGGGCGATCGACAGCGTGTTGTTCCACGCCCAGTAGATCACCAGACCTGCCGGGAAAGTACCCAGCATGAAGGTGAAGATCACCGGCATCCAGTTGAAGATCATGGCCTGGGTCGGATCCGGCGGCGGCGGGTTGAGGCGCATCTGCACCCACATGGTGATGCCCATGATCACCGGCCAGATGCCGAGATGGAGGAAGCCACCCAGCACCGGCACCACGGTCGGATCCCACGGGATCAGGCCGAACAGGGTGAAGATGTTGGTCGGGTCGGGTGCGGCAAGGTCACGGATCCAGCCGAAGAACGGCGCGTGGCGCATGTCGAGGCTGATGAAGATGACGGTGTAGAGGGCAAAAAACACCGGGATCTGGATCAGCAGCGGCCAGCAACCGGAGAGTGGGTTGATCTTCTCCTTGCGGTAGAGCTCCATCATCGCCTGCTGCTGGGCAGCGCGGTCGTCCTTGAAGCGCTCCTGGATGGACTTCATTTCCGGCTGGACGCGGCGCATCGCGGCCATGGAGGCGTAGGAGCGGTTGGCGAGCGGGAAGAAGATCGCCTTGACGATCACGGTGACGGCCAGCACGGCGAGGCCGAAATTGCCGACGATGCCGTAGAGGAAGGTCAGCAGGTAGTACATCGGCTGGGTCAGGTACCAGAACCAGCCCCAGTCGATCAGCAGGTTCAGCCGGTCGAAGCCGTACTGGTCCTCATAGGCGCTGATGACCGCCTCTTCCTTGGCGCCGGCGAACAGGTAGCTCTCGCGGCTGGCGGTGCCGCCAGCGGGAACCACCACCGGGGTCGTTTCGACATAGCTGGTCTGGTAGTCGTCGTATCCGGCGGCATTGTTCCAGCTCATGCGGGCGTTGAGCGCGGTGCCGGCAGGCGGCAACACGGCCGTCGCCCAGTATTTGTCGGAGAAACCAAGCCAGCCGGTGGTGTTCTCGAAGGTGGCCTGGCGGTCGTTCTGCAGGTCGGTGTACTTCTTGGACACGAGGTTGTTCGAGCCGAGAACGCCGTGGGGACCTTCATGCTGGATGAAGAAATTCTGCACCTTGGGCGTGTTGTGGCGGATCACCCGGGCATAGGGGTAGAGCGCGATGTCGCCGGCACCGGTGTTCTCGATCGTCTGCTCGACGGTGAACAGGTAGTGCTCGTCGACGGAGATGGTGCGGCGGAACACAAGGCCGGCACCGTTGTCCCAGGCCAGGGTGACCGGCGTTGCAGCCGTGAGCGTGGCGTTGTCGCCCTCAACCGTCCACACGGTCTGGGCGTCGGGCACGGCGATGCCGCTGCCGCTCGCCGCCACCCAGCCTTCTTCGGCGAAATAGGCATTGGGCAGGCCCTGAGGGGTCAGCAGCGTGATGATGGGGGAATCAGGGTCGACCGTCTCGCGATACTGCTTGAGGCGCAGGTCGTCGATGCGGGCACCGGTGAGGTTGATCGAACCCTCGAGATCCTCGGTGTCGATAGTGACGCGCTGGCTGGCAGCGAGCGCCGCCTCGCGCGTCTCGAAGCCCTGGACGGACCCCGGAGCGGCGGGAACGGCGGCCTCGCCGGGGGTTGCCGGCGTGGCAAGGGTGGTGTCGGCACCGGCCTGCTGCGCCGCCGCGATCTCGGCCTGGCGCTGGGCCTGTTCGAGCTGCGGGCCGGCCACGAAATACTGCCAGCCGAACAGCACGAGCATGCTGAGCACGATGGCAAGGATTACATTGCGATTGTCGGTCATTTGGCTGTCAGTTCCGTGGGCCGCGGCCGTGGGCAGAGCGCTCGCCGCCGGACCGGGGAGTGTGCACGCGCTGGATCAGCGCGCCGAGGTCGGCAACAAGCTTGTCGAAGGGTTCGGCCAGCGCTTCGCGCCGCCCGACCAGCACATAGTCATGACCGACGCGAAAGTCACGCGCGCATGCTGCCGCAGCGGCGCGCAGGCGACGCTTTATGCGGTTGCGCTCGGGCGAGTTGCCGATTTTCTTGGTGACGGTGAAGCCGATGCCGGCTTCGTGCGCTGCGGCGGGCACGACCTGCAGGCCAAACGCAGACCGCCCGGCGCGATTGCCCCGGGCAGCCTTGAGAAACTGCGAACGTCTCGTCAGCCGGCGGAGCGGAGGCCGCACCGGGTCCATGGCCGACATCCGGCCAGGACGGCCTTAGGCCGAGAGCTTCTTGCGACCGTCGCGGCGGCGACGGTTCAGGATCGCGCGGCCGTCCTTGGTGGCCATACGGGCACGGAAACCGTGGCGACGGGCACGCACGAGCTTGGACGGCTGATAGGTACGCTTCATGACATCAAACCGCGGCGGGCGCGGTTCCTCTTTTCTGGCTGCTTGCAAGCAAAATCGGGTGCACGCGCCGGACAGCCGTCCCGCGCAGCGCGTTGGTGGGGTCTATAGGGAAAAGCGACGGGCAAGTCAACGCGCCCGCGCCAGCCCGCCGAATGCGAGCAATGATTGTGTTCAACGACGCTTCGCCCCATAAGAACTGCACCTTTTCAGGCAGTTTGGCGGCATGGCAGACCTACTCAAACCCGACCTCTGCATCATCGGCCGGGGTGCGACCGGCATCGGCTTGGCGCTGTGGGCACGACAGCGCGGCGCCACCGTGGTGCTGGTCGACCGCGGTATACCGGAGCCGGGGGACCCCGCCCATGGGCTGATCGCCCGGGCCGGCCTTCTTGCCAGCGCGGCGCGCGCCCACGCCATGGCCACTGCCGGGGCGGTGGGCCTTGAAGCCACGGCGCCCCGCCCCTCCTTTCGCAGCATCGGCGAGCATGCCGCAGAGCTCGCCGCAGCAGCCGCGCCCGAGCACGCCAACGAGCGATTGGCGGCGCTCGGAGTGACCGAGATCCGCGGTGCGCCCAGCTTTGCCGACCGGAACACGCTGACCTGCGGCGGGACCACCCTCCGCGCCCGGCACTTCGTTTTGGCGACCGGCGCCCCCCCGGCGCTGCCGCAGATCGAGGGGCTGGACACCGTCCCGTTCTTCACGCCGGACACGGTGTTGAGCGCCGTGCGCAAGTTCAGCCATTTGGTGGTGATCGGCGGCGAGCCGGCGGCCCTCGAACTGGCGCAGGCGTATCGCCGCCTCGGCGCCGAGGTGACGCTGGTGCCACAGGGACCGCTGTTGCCGGGGTTCGATCCGGAGCTGGTGGCCCTGCTGACAACCGCTCTGGCGGGGGAAGGCCTCGACATCCGCATCGGGTTCGCCGCCGTCGCGGTCCAGAAACGCAGCCAGGGGACAGGCGTCGATATCGTGGGGCCCGACGGCAACCGTGACACGCTCGACGTGTCGCACATCCTCGTGGCCAACGGCCGCGCACCCGATCTTGGCGGGGACTGGCTCGGCAAGGCCGGGCTCAATCACCATCCTGGCCATCCGGCGCAGTTGCTGGTCGACGCCGAGGGGCGCACCAGCAACCGGCGGATCACGGCCATCGGCGGCGTCGCCGGCGACACTCAGCCGGCGGCGATCGCCCACAAGAGTGAACGCCTGCTGGACCGGTTGCTGGGCGGCCGTTCGGCGACAGCACCGGCACCACGCCATGTGGCCACGGAACCGGCGCTTGCCGAAGTGGGCCTGATCCCGGCCGGCACCAAGCCTCGTCCCGGCTTCACCGTGCAGCGGGCAAGCCTTGCTGAAAACAGTGCCGCCCGCGCCCTCGGCGCCACCCGGGGCAGCGCCAAGCTGGTGGTGTCGCCGCGCGGGCAGATCGTTGGCGGTGGCGTTGTCGGCACCGGGGCCGGGGAGACCGTGGCGCTGATCGCGCAGGCGATGGCGCACGGGGTTGCCGCCGCCGAACTCTCCCGCCTCGCTCTGCCGGAGCCGAGCGCGTCAGCCGTGCTGGTGGCGCTGGGCCGCGCGGTCGAGGCCAACTCGGCGCCGACCCGCCGAAGCGGCGTCTTGCGCCGGCTGCTGGGCTGATGTCCCAAAGCGGGGCTTACGCGCCGGTGAGCCGCCGCTATACTCTTTGCCGATGAGCAAGGAACGCAGCGTGCTGCCGGGGCCGTTCTCCGGCCTCTCGATCAAGTTGATCGCCACCATTATCGGGGTGATCCTGCTGGTCGAGATCGTGGTCTATATCCCTTCGCTCGCCAGCTTCCGCGCCAACTGGCTGGAGGACCGGCTGCGGGTCGGGATTGTTGCGGCGCGGGTGCTGGATGCCGTACCGGACGTGATGGCACTGCCGCGCAGCCTTACCGACCGGCTGCTGACCTCGGCGGGCGCCAACGCCATCGTCTACCGCCGGGAGGGACAGAGCCAGCTGATCGAACTGGCGATGCCGGTGCGGCCCGACGTGGTGGTCACCGCCGACATGCGCCAGCAGGACATCATGACCCTGGCAGCCGGCGCGCTCGACACGCTGTTCGCCGGGCCTGGGCGGACGCTGCGCATCGTGGGCGAAGGCGACCTCGACGAGAGCCTTGTCGAGATCCTGATGTCGGAATACCCGCTGCGGCAGGACGTGCTGGCCTATTCGCGGCAGATCGCAGCGGTGTCGCTGGCCATAGCCGCGCTGACTGCCGTCGTCCTCTACCTTCTGGTGAGCGGCCTTTTCATCGCCCCGGTACGGCGGCTGACCCAGAACATGCTGGCCTATCGACAGGAGCCGGAAAACGCTGCCCTGATCCTCACCGCTTCGGCGCGCCGGGATGAGATCGGCATCCTCGAGCGCGAGCTGGCGGCAATGGAAAGGGATATCTTTTCCATGCTGCGCCAGCGCCGGCACCTCGCCGAGCTGGGCCTGGCAGTGGCCAAGATCAACCATGACCTTCGCAACACGCTGACCTCGGCGCAGCTGCTGTCGGACCAGGTGGCGACGCTCGATGATCCCAAGGTGCAGCGCCTGGCCCCTCGCCTTGTCACCACCCTCGACAAGGCCATCGGCTTTGCCCAGTCGGTGCTCGACTATGGGCGCGAGACGGCGGCGCCGCCGGTGTTCGAGCCGGTGAAGCTGCACGACCTCGTGGCGGATGCCGCCTTCGAGGCGCGACTGGTGGGCCATCCACGGGTACAGTTCCACAATGGCGTGTCGGAGGAGCTGATCCTCAGCGTCGACGCCGTCCAGTTCGGGCGCGTGCTGGTGAATCTCCTGAAGAATGCCCGCGAGGCGCTCGAATCGCAGACCAATGGACAAGAGACGACGCCGAAGGTGACGGTGAGCGTTGCCGAGGACGACGCCAAGACGGTGATCTCGGTCGCCGACAACGGGCCGGGCCTCGCCCCGCGGGCGCGCGACAACCTGTTCGTTGCCTTCGAAGGGTCGGCTCGCGCGGGCGGTACCGGGCTCGGCCTCGCCATCGCGCGCGAGATCGTCGAGGCGCATGGCGGGCGGATCAGCCACGTCCCGACGACGGCAGGAACGCGCTTCGATATCGAGCTGCCGGCGGAGCTCCGCACCAGCCTCTGAGCCAATCGGCAAAAAACTGTTCCGGCTGCGCTTGCCAAGCCGAAGCACCTTCGCTATGGGTGGCGCCGCCTCGGGCCGCTACTGCCGCCCGACACCGCCGTCCATCGGCATGCGCGCCCGTAGCTCAGCTGGATAGAGCACCAGACTACGAATCTGGGGGTCAGGAGTTCGAATCTCTTCGGGCGCGCCATTTCAGTCCAGAAAACTGAACTATTTCTCCTGACGAATCAGCGGCATTGGCGGCGTCATAGAGCGTTTCGCGGTTGCCTGTGATCCGGACCTTTTCGGGGCCGACTTCCACGTTGAGCAAAGAGAGAAGGTATGCCTTGCGCGTGGGATTGTCAGAATTGTCCAGCACGTCGCGCATGAGCGTGGAAAACGCCGCGATCTTTTCCGCATCGAGGGCAGCTTCTCCACCGGCCTCCCGGCGCGCGCGGTCGAGCGCCGCCTGGGCCTTTTCGCGGTCGGCCTTCAGGATCGAGATTCGCTCACGTAGCAGATCATCCATTTCGGCAAGGCCGTCCTCGACCAAGGCATAGAGACGCTGCAAACGCTCCTTGGCGGTGTCGGCCTCGACCTGGAGCGCGACGAGCCGGGCATCATGGGTCTCGGCACGTTCAGAGCGCTTGGCTGCCACCGCGGCAAGCAATGCTGCCAACCGTTCCGGCGCGAACAGCTTTTCATTGAGGGCCTTGAGGACCACGTCGTCGAGATAGGCCATGGGGATCGCGTTGCCCATGCACGCGGTCGGGCCCTTCTGGGCGCGGGTGGCGCAGGTATAGTACGCGTAGACGCGCCCTGTGGCCGAGGTGCCGGTGCGTTGCGTCATGCCACCACCGCAATGGGAACAGGTGGCGATGCCGGTCAGCAGGATTGGGCCGCTGATGGCTCGTACCGGGCTGACGCGCGGATTGTTGGCGGCGAGCTTGGCCTGGACCGCGTCGAAGATGGGATCTTCAAGGATTGCCGGCACCGGCACTTCGATAACTTCACCTTCCGGATGCTTGCCGCCCGCCTTTGAATTGCGCGAATGATAGCGCCAGCGTCCGACATAGGCGGTATTGGTTAGGATATGGTGCGTCGGTCCGACACCGAACGTGCCGCCCTTCTTGGTGCGGTGGCCATGGCTATTGAGCCATTTGACCACTTCCTTGATGCCCATGGGTGGCCTGGCACTTTTCCTGTGCAACCCGCTGTCGAAGGGCCACTGGGCACACATCGCGCCAAGGGGGCTGAATTGGCTATAAAGTGTTCGAAGAGGATGCTCGCGCTAGTGGCTGCTCGGTAGGTGCTCCGCGGGACAACCTCGCTGCCGCCTCTCCAGAGCCGATGTGATGGTTGCGGGGTTCGTCAGGTAGTCACTTATGAACGCGGTCCCGAGGCGCGACCAGGTTGTTATCGGTAGCAACGGTCGCTTAGAATGAAGATACTGGGGCTCTATCGCAGGCCACATGGAGGACACCTTGGCGCTAAGACATGCTTTGCCGGGAGAGGTAGTCGACCTGCTGAAGCCTAGGCAGGAACTGGGCAGGACTGCTGCGATCGTAAAGGCCAACTCCTTCGAGGCGGTTCGCCTGGTGGTGAATGCCGGCACCGAGATCCCGTCTCACCAGGTCGAAGGAGCCATAACCCTCCAGTGTGTCTCTGGGCGAACGATCGTCGGTTTCCAATCCTCGGAAGTGGAACTACAAGTGGGCCAATGGTTGTACCTCGAAGGCGGCATGCCGCACTGGCTGCGGGGTGTCGAGGATTCGGTCCTGATGCTGACCATCTTATTCAGCAAGAAGGCCGAAGAACCAGTTTGAAGGCAATACGATGAACATCGGAGCTCTTGCTCCGGCCGCCAGAGAGCGGCTGTCCATAGTCTCAAGCGATGCTCCCCTGATAGAAGCGGCCAAGAGACTGAAGGCGGGATTGGACCTGGTCGCCGTCTGCAACTCTGAGCACAAACTCGTCGGAGTGGTGAGCAAGACAGATGTCGTCGGACGCATCAGTTCCTGCCAAGGGTCAAGTTGCACTTGTGCGGTCGCGACTGTCATGACCACTGAGGTGCTGACCTGCAGCCCCTCCGACAGCGTCGTCTCCGTTTGGACACTAATGAAGTCACAGGCCATCAGAACCGTGCCGGTGCTGGACCAAAACCGAAGACCGTTAGGGATTGTCACAGCAGGCGATGCGTTGCAGGCCCTGCTGGACGAAACCTCCAGCGAAGAACAGATATTGCGCGACTATGTCATGGGCTTCGGATACCGTTGACGCCAACCTGCAGTGCTACTTGTCGGCCGGATCCAGCGATTTCTCCAAAGGAGCTGCCGCGGAATGCGATTGGCGGACCCGACGCCTTGCTCGCCTCCCTGCGTAGCTATGGATTGGACAGAATACGAAGCGCCGATTTGCGAAAGATCGGGATCGAACGCTCGCCCTCCTTGTTAAGGGTCTCGATGCGACGTTCCACGAGCATGCAATGCAGCATGGAACTTTCGATTTCCAGCCGATTGAAAAACCACCGGCGGAAAGGTCGGATATTCTCCGGACCCCTGCCATTCAGGGATCGGACGACGTTTCGCGCCAGCGGGCTAAGCTCCCCGTACGAAGAAAACCCGAATAACAGCTGACGCATGGCCGATGCATAGGCGTCCCAATCGCCTCCTCCGGAAATATGATGCGCAAGGTTTCCGAAATGGCCGTGCTCCTTGATGGCTGACACCAGGGCGTGGACTACGGCCTCCAGAGCCACTGCGTTGCCGTCGTCCTTGAGAAGCGCTGGGGCGCCCGCCGTAATTTTATCGATCTTCATGCCGGTCTCCCTGCTTTCAGGGAGAGGATAGCGGTATCCGCGAGTGCTTCTTTGCGCTTGCGCAATATGGCTCCGAAAATACTGGTTGGCGCTTACTCGATCCCTATCTAACGCTGCGTAGGACGAGAGAGGATGAAGGCCGCACTGGCCACCAGAACAGCTCCGACAATCACCAGAACAGTCGGGTGATCGCTGCCGACAACCAATAGCGCTGCGAAGCTGCAAGACATCGCGACGATGGCCACGAGCTTGGCCTGCCAAGGTATGGCACGGTACTCCCGCCATGCACGTACTGGCTGGCCGAGGACAGGGTGTCCAATCAGCCACTTATCGAATCGAGGGGAAGATCGGGAGAAGCAAGCCGCTGCCGCGATGAAGAACGGGGCCGTGGGCAGCACCGGCAGGACGATGCCGAGGCCGCCAAGACCAAGGAGAAGCATGCCTGCTGTAGTCAGCACCGGACCCTGAACCTTCCCCATCATGCAAGTTCACCGTCTAGGAGCCGCAACTCTTCTGCACCGAGTAGCGCGTGGCGGGCGATATCATCGAACAGGCTGGCAAATTCTGCAAAGACGCTGCGGTCCGCTTCCTGCCAACTGATCTCCTCCAGTTCCGCCAGCAAGTCCACGAGGGCGGCGATGGCGGCCCGGTGCTGCCGCGACGAGAGCAGGTGGCGCCGCGTTTCACGCTGCTGTTCCATCTCCACGAAGCGCCCCAGAGCATCGTTGACCCGCTGGCGGCAGTCACAATCAAGCGCCACCGAACCGATGATGGAGCGAATGCGTCCCACCAGTGCCTCGGAAGGTGCACGGCGGAAAAGCTCGTTCTGGTTCATGCCGCCACCCACTCTATGCCGGCAACGCCATGCGGGAAGCCGTTGGAGTCGGGCGATGCTGCATATACGTCTCGGAGTGCCGACACGCCTTCGTAGGCTGTCCTGCGACGAGCAGCGTCAGCATCGGTCCGGCGACGGTCGCATCGCTGCGCGGCACCTTGCCCTTTGAAGGTGCGGAGCGACGTGCTCGCTGGGTGGATGAAAAAATCTAGGTCCAGATCGGTCGGCGCGAAGCAGAAGCGCTTGTTGGCCTCGTTGCCAAGCCGGTCCAACAGGTCCGGGTGTTGCCGCATGACCCTATGATAGACCTGGCTGACGAGACGCTGCACCACGGCAACGGGCAGGCGGTCGATGAAGAGAGTCAGCGGATGCGGCAGCAGCATCATCGGCTCCAGTTGGTTGACGCGAGGGGCAGGGTAGCGAGCGCCGGTGGCCGGAACATTGATGCAGCGCAAGGAAGAACCGGATCGGGGCTGGCAAGTGTCGGCTATGTCTGCCGCGCTTCTCCCCCGCCCGCGCCATCGCATCGCCACCAGCCTCCCCGACTTCATGCAGGTGCTGGAGGAGCGGGGGCTGCTGCGCCGGATTACCCGCCCGATCAGCACCGTGCATGAACTCACCGAAGTCCACCGGCGGGTGCTGGAGAAGGACGGACCGGCCCTCTTGATCGAGCACCCGCTGCAGGCCGATGGCAAGCCATCTGCCATGCCGATGCTGGTCAACCTGTTCGGCACGACGGAGCGCATCGCTCTCGGGCTTGGACTTGATGCGGGAGACCTGTCCCGACTGGGGAAGGGGCTGGCCCAGTTGCGGTCTCCGCAGGCGCCGCGAGACCTTCGCGCGGCGTGGAGCCAACGGGACCTGCTTCGCTCGGCCCTCCGACTGCGCGATCGTTCCGTGAACGCTCCCCCCCTGCCAGGAGGTTGTCTGGCGCGGGAGGGAGGTCGACCTCGGGCGCCTGCCGATCCAGACCTGCTGGCCCGGGGAGCCGGCGCCGCTGATCACCTGGCCCCTGGTGATCACGCGTGCCCCCGACGATCCGGGCGATATCAATGTGGGCGTGTACCGCATGCAGGTGATCGGGCCCGATCGGTGCCTCGTCCGCTGGCTACCAAGCCGTGGCGGGGCGCGCCACTACCGGCTTTGGCAGCAGAAGGGGCTGGACATGCCAATGGCCGTGGCTATCGGCGCCGATCCGGCAAGCTTGCTCGCCGCTGTGATGCCACTGCCGGACGGGATCAACGAAATGGCGTTTGCCGGCGTGCTGCGCCGGTGCCGGAGCAGGGTGTCACGCGCGGTCACCGTCGGTCTGCCGGTGCCCGCGGACGCAGAGATCATGCTGGAAGGCACGGTCAGCGCCACCGACACGCTGCCCGAAGGGCCATTCGGCGACCATACCGGCTACTACAACTCGGTCGAGCCGTTTCCGGTGGTCACCCTGAGCGCCATCACGATGCGGCGTTCTCCAATTTACCTGTCCACCTACACGGGGTGTCCTCCCGACGAACCTTCTCGTCTCGGTGCGGCGATGACGCCGCTGTTTGTTCCCCTGGCCAGGCAGCAGTTCCCCGAGATCCACGATTTGTGGCTGCCGCCGGAGGCCTGCTCCTATCGCGCCATGGTGGTGGCCATAGACAAGCGCTATCCCGGGCAGGCGCGACGGGTGATGATGGGCCTGTGGTCGATGCTGCCGCAGTTCAGCATGACCAAGCTGATCATCGCCGTTGATCCCGATATAGACGTCCGCAACTGGGCGGACGTGATGTGGGCCTTGTCCACCCGCTTCGATGCGCCGCGAGACCTGGTGGTGATCCCGGATACGCCAATCGACTATCTGGACTTCGCCTCGGCCCAACCGGGGCTGGGCGGCAAGCTCGGCTTGGACGCAACCAACAAGATCGAGCCCGCGTCACGGGAATGGGGCCGGCCATTGGTGATGTCCTCCGAGATCACTGCACGGGTCGACACTTTTTGGCACGAGTTGGGGTTGCCGATATGAGCGGCGCGCTCCGAATCGTCCTTGCGGTGACCGGGGCATCGGGTGCAGCCCTCGGCATCCGCATCGCCGAACGCCTGTCTTGCCGAACGGATATGGAGACCGATCTCGTGGTCTCTGCAGCAGCGGAACGCACTTTGGTGCATGAGGTGGGCCACGATGCACCAGAGCGCCTCCGCACGCTGGTCACGCGCGTCCACTCGGTAGCGGACATTGGAGCGAGTATTGCCAGCGGCTCCTGCCGCACCAGGGGGATGATTGTGGCGCCGTGTTCGATGCGAACCCTGGGGGCCATCGCGGCAGGGATCACCGATAACCTCGTCACGCGGGCAGCAGATGTGCGTCTGAAGGAGAGGCGACGTCTGATCCTGCTGACGCGGGAGACTCCCCTGCATCTCGGGCATCTGCGAAACATGCTGGCAGCGACTGAAATGGGTGCCATCGTCATGCCCCCGGTCCCGGCCTTCTACCACCGGCCGCAGAGTATCGCCGAGATCGTCGATCACCTTGCCGCGCGAGCCATCGACCTTCTCGATCTGCCGGGGGAAGCGGAAGCAAAGCCGTGGAGCGGAGAAGGGTGATACGTTGATCCCGATCGGCCGCGGCGCCGGAGCCCTTCTGACCTCGTCCACGTTGCTCGCCAGATATCGGAGGATCTCATGACCGACGCGCTCGAACTTGATGTCCGCCCTATTCTGCGAAATGGCGGCGAACCATTCGGCGCCATCATGGAGGCGGTCGGTACGTTGGCACCCGGGCAGCAGCTCAGGCTGATCGTCAGCTTTCGGCCTGAACCTCTCTTCCGGGTTATGGCGGCTAAGGGCTTTGGCTACCAGGCTACGGCGATAGACCAAGGAAACTGGGAAGTTGTGTTCACGCCGCTGCCCGTGTCAGGGAGCGGCAGTGGCTCGCACGCGCATGATCCGGATAGTTGGCCCGATCCAAGCAGATATCTCGACTGCACCGAGTTGGGCATTTCCGATTGTTCGGTTCGTGTTCTGACTCGCCTGGAGGCAATGGCCGAGGGAGAGGTGGTATTCCTGCTGCTGGGACAAGAACCAGTGTCTCTTTATCCGGAGCTGCAAGCCAAGGGGCATGCCTGGGTAGGCAACTTCGACGCTCAAGGGGCGACCTACAGGCTGATGGTCAGGGCTGGTGCAGCCATGACCACAAGGCATGATTAGCCTCGTTCTGGCCATGGGGCGGTGGTTGAACCCAGAGTTCGGCTATCACGTCCCCGATGTCATACGACCACGTGCCCTTGTCGCGGCGCGATCTGCCGCCACTAAGGTGTCGTGCGTCCTGTTTGGCGGGGAAAGTGCCGGACTGGTCGAAACGCGCCAAGCTGCTCCTCAAGAAGCTGCACCGGCTGCTGCTGCTCGGCGACAGCGACGTACCGGGGCCTATTTTGACCCGCTGAGCCGCAGGATCTCCTCGATTAGTGCGGCCAAATTCTTGCCGTGCTCGCGCGACGCCTCCTCCAGCGTGTGAAACGGCCCGATCGGGCACCCCGGGCATTTAAGTCCGTTGCGGATGAACAGCGGCACCGTGGCCGGCCAACGGTCCATGATCTCCTTCACGCTCATCTCTTCCAAGTGATTGCGGCGCATGGCTCCACCTCCGAAAAGGAGACTTGCCGCAAGGTCGGCGGTCGCTCTTTGCTGAAGCGCAAGCTGTGGGGAGCGTGATCAAGAACAGGGCGGGCGGGATGAGGCTGCCCGGCACCGTCAGCAGCCGTCCGAGTAGTGAAGAAGGGGGGCGTCTTCCGGTGACCTGCTTCGTGTCTCTGCGGGCATGATCTGCGACGTCCCCTTGAAGCGAGTTGCTAGCACTCGCCGAGGGGCTGAGCCACTGTGGCCGGTTCAGCGCAACTGTGTTGGAGAAGCAGCCCTATCCGTGCTCTCGGCTTGAAAGCGAACTCAGAGGACCATCCAACCAACCGCGACAAGGGCCAGCACCAGTGCCAGTATGCTCGGCACCAACACTGCCGCCCCGGAGACAATGGCGAGAATAGCCGACAATCTGGACCTTCCCCGTGGGACCTGTAGCATCGCACGCCCTTTCCATTTTGTTTGCCGCAGGCCATTGCTGCGTCACAGTCTTGCAACCTCGAGCAATCTTCGAACGCTTCGCTGATCACTCGTCGTCGTCGAGGATACGTTCTGCCGCTCCCTGCAAATCATCATACTGACCCGTCTGCATACTCCACAGAAATGCGCCGAGGCCTACCAGGCCAAGCCCGAAGGCAACAGGGATGAGGACGATCAGCACGTTCATGGCTGGGCATTTGCCGTGGAGTTGCCCGGCGCAGGTGCCATCTTAGGAAGTCCCCGCAGACGAAATGCGTTCCCCACCACAATCACAGACGATAGGGACATGGCAACGGCTGCGACCAATGGCGTGGCGTAGCCAAGGATCGCTATTGGGACCGCGATGGCGTTGTAGACAACCGCCAGGGCCAGGTTCTGCCGGATAAGCCGACGTGCGTTGCCGGCAACGGCAATGGTATGTGGCACCGCGGCCAAGCTCTCGTTGAGGAACACGAAGTCGGCGGCGCTGCGCCCAACATCGGCAGCGCTCGACGGCGCCATCGACGCATCTGCGCCCGCAAGCGCGGGGGCGTCATTAAGGCCATAGCCGACCATCAGCACGCAGTGGCCCTTTGCCTGCAGCGTCTGAACCAGGTGAAGCTTTCCGGATGGCAGGACGTCACCGAACCACTCATCGGCGCCGATCTTGTCCGCAACCCGCTGGACCACGGCGGCCTCATCCCCTGAAACGAGGATGATCCTCAACTGGCGCTCGCGAAGGGCGGCCACCGACTCGTGTACGTTTGACCGCAGCCGATCCTCGAAGCGGAATGCGGCCAGCAGTTCACCGTTGCGCGACAACACTGTCCCTCGAGTATTGCCGGGCAAGTCGAGTGCCCAATCGGCTCTGCCAAGCCGATAGGTGTCTGTTCCCAAGCGGCCTTCCACACCCATACCCGCGGTCTCCTGAACAACCGTCCAGGCTAAGTTTCCACTGGAATCGGCACTCTCGGCCAAGGCCATCGATAGGGGATGCCGTGAGTTCGCTGCCAATCCCGCAGCGAGGGCGAGCGTGCGCGGCTCAATCTCGTCACTGTTGACCAGACGGGGTAGACCTATTGTGACGGTGCCAGTCTTGTCCAGGAGCACAGTATCCACCGTGGCGATACGTTCGAGTCCTTCTCCATCCTTGGTCAGGATCGACCGTTCGAACAATCGTCGGGCCGCCACGACCTGCACGATGGGCACCGCCAGGCCGAGCGCGCACGGACAGGTGATGATCAGGACGCTTATCGCCACGGTTAGCGAGTGGTGCCAGTCGCCTGAAAGCAAGATCCAGCCGATGAAAGTCAGCAAAGCAGTCAGATGGACCACTGGGGAGTACAGCTGGGCAGCCCGATCTGCGATGCGGCGATAGCCGGCCTGCCCCCCCTCGGCGACCTCCATCAGGCGGACCATCTCAGCCAGGAAGGAGTCCGCCGCCGCGGCAGTAGCGCGCATCTGCAGCGGGCCGGTCAGGTTGAGCGTGCCGGCACGCAGCGTGGTGCCCACCTGCGCGAGCTGTGGCATGGATTCGCCGGATACCATGGCGACATCGACGTCCGAGGCGCCTCGCTCCACAACCCCGTCGACCGGTACCCGGTCCCCCGCCACCAGCAGGATTTGGTCCCCAGCGCCAATATCGGCGACCGGCACGTACCGGCGGGAACCATCGGCTTGCAGGACGTTGGCGCCGCGTGGGGCCAGTCTCACCAGCCCACGGACGGCGGTGCGGGCCCGCTCCCGCATCATGTGATCGAGCACGCGCCCGATCAGGAGAAAGAAGAGCAGCGTGACCGAGGCGTCGAAATAGGCATGATGACGCGCCGTCGCTGTCTCAAAGACGCTGAGAAGAAAGGCCAGAGTAATCCCGATCGAGATCGGTACGTCCATGTTCGTGCGGCCGTGGCGCAAGGCCTTCCAGGCCGAGACATAGAACACTCTCCCGGAATAAAGCAGGGTGGGTAAGGCGATCAGAGCCGAGAGCCAATGGAAAAACTGGCGAGCGTCGCCGGTGGCGCCCGACCATACCGAAACGGACAACAGCATGATGTTGCTGGCCGCGAAGCCCGCGACCGCTAGCGCACGGATCAGCCTACCGAGTTCGGTATCCTTCTCCTCGGGCAGGTCACCGCAGTAGTTGGCAGGGTAGCCGATCCGATCCAGTGTGCGGCGCAACGGAGGAGGAGCCTCTCTCCCCCGCCATTCCACGGCGACCCGGCGGGTGGAGAGGTTGACGCGCGCGTGCTCAACGCCCGGCAGAGCTCCCAAGGCTTTTTCGACGCGGCGCATGCAGGCGCCGCAATGGATATCGGGGACGGACAATTCGGTGCGGAACACTCCGCCCTTCAAATGGCGGCTGGCCAGCAGCAGTTCATCGGTTCCGGAAGAGCTGTCAATGCTTGCAGCTGCGGCGGTCATGGTCGCTGGTCACCGGATAGCCTTGTAAGCATGCCAGGTGGCGTGGCCGAGCAGCGGGAACACCACGATCATGCCCACCAGGAACGTGGCGAGTGAAAGCGCCACCAGGATCATGACCACCGCTCCCCACGCGATCATCACTCCCAGGTTGTTCCAGACCAGCGCGAAGCTGGTACCCATGGCGGTGAAGGCATCAGTGCGCTCGTTGAGGAGCATGGGTATCGAAAAGACGCTGATGGCGAAGGCGAGCGAAGCGAAGAGTCCGCCCACGAGCGTGCCGGTCACCAGCAGCCCCCAGCCCAGGGGTGTCGTGACCAGCAGGATCAACATCTGGTCGAAGCCCGGGAAAGCGCGGTAACCGAAGAATAGTGCGTAAAGCAGCACTGCGGCCCGCATCCACACCAGCATCAGCAGCATCAGCAGCAGACCCGCGAAGACGATCTGTGCTCCGGAGCCGGTCTTGGTCACCAGCATGCGACCGAGGCGGGCCGGCTCGTCCGCTTGCAACATGCGGCTTTTTTCATACAGTCCGACGGCAACAACCGGGGCGACAATCATGAATCCGGAGAGCGCCGGGAACAACACGTAATCCCAGGAGAAGGCAAACATCGCATAGATGAGCCCCGCAGAAACTGCCGCCACCAGGACGCCATAGACCAAGCTCGGGAGTGGATAACGCCACAGGTCGCGCCAGCCGGCGCCCAGCCAGGAGAATACGGTGGAGACCGGCAGGTGCCGCTGCTTGGTGCGGTCGCGGGTCTCTTCGACAGTGGAGGTCTCCGACAGAAGCCCGTATTCGTTTGCGTCGCTCATCGTGTTCTCCACAATCCGTCAGCAGGAGGACTTGGCGGCGCTGAACTGCCCCGGTGCCCCTTGGCCCGCTTTTGCATGTGCGATGCAATCGGGCTGCGACTGTATCGCGACGTAGAGCAGATGCGCGTTAGCGGCCAGGAAGATGCCCACAATCGCCACGGTGATCGCGGCGCCGATCACCACGCGACGCCAGGAGCCACTCACCGGCTGCGCTTCTGCCGTCATGGCGTTTTCATCCCCAGGTCATAGACATAGAGTGCCAGCGTCTTGATCTCGGTGGTGGTCAGCCGCTCATCCCAGGTTGGCATGTGACCGACGCGGCCGCCATGTACGGAAGCAATAATGTTATCGAGCGTGCCACCATAGATCCATGCACTGTCCGTCAGATTGGGCGCGCCGATATCCCTGCTGCCCAGTCCGTCTTCACCATGACAACCTGAGCAGTTGTCAATGAACAACTGCTGGCCAGCCGCGATCATGTCGACATTTTCTGCTGTCGAGTACTCCGGATGGCTCAGGGAATAAACGTATTGAGCCACCTGGCGCACTTCGGGGCGGCCCAACATAGCGTCCCGCCCGAAGGCGGGCATCTGCGACATACGGGTTTCGTCGTGACGAGCGTTGATTCCCACGCGCAGCGTTTCCGCTATGGCTTCCGGGCTGCCATCGCCCCACAGCCAGTCTCCGTCGGTGAGATCGGGGTAGTTGCTGCGACCGGTGCCGTTCATCCCGTGGCATGCGGCGCAGTTGTCACCGAAGAGCTGCCGACCGCTCAGCTCGACATTGGTCATAAGTGCTTCGTCCGCCTGAATCTCATCGTAGGACAGGGCGGCAATCTGCGATGTCCATGGTTCGCGCGCCGCTTGGTTCGACAGGATCGCCTGCTCGACAGTATCACGTTGGTCGATACCCAAAATTCCCTTGGTATAACTCCAGCCCAGCGGAAAAGCCGGCATCAGCACCCACCAGATCACGGCGAACAAATGAGTGACGAAGATGAACCACAGGATGCCGCGTGGCACCGGAGTATCCAGCTCCTTGATGCCGTTCCACTCGTGTCCGGTGGTCTCTTCACCGGTGACAGGATCGACCTCAACCTTGCTCACGGGCGGTCCTCCTCGCGCAATACGGATGCCTTGGCGCGGTCAAACTTCTTCCGGTTCTTTGGCCAGAACGTGTAGACCAGTACGGCGGCGGTCATGGCCAGCAGGTAGAACAGGCCCCAACTCTTGGCAAAAGCGGACAGTGTCTCGTAGTCGAAGGACATGGCTTCACTCCTCCGCCTGATCCAGCCCGGCTCCGGCCGCGGGCGGATCGGCGGGCAGCTCCGGCGCCGCCGTATCGAGATATGCGGCGTCGGTGAGTTGCCCCAGCACCTGCAAATACGCGATCAGGGCGTCCAATTCGGTGACGCTGGTGGTTACGCCATCGAAGGCACTGATCTGGGTAGCTTCGCCGTAACGGTCCGCCACCGCATACGCGTTGTCGGAGTCCGGTGTGGCCTGGCCAATCGCATCGCGGCCGGCGTTGGCGATCATGTCCTCTGTGTAGGGGACGCCCAGTGCCTGCTGCGTCGCGAGGTGCTGTGAAAGGGTGGAGACGTCGAGCAGCGTACGGGCCAGCCAGGGATATGCCGGCATGTTCGACTCAGGGACGACGTCTCGCGGATTGGTCATATGCGCAGCGTGCCAGACGTCCGAGTACTTGCCACCGATGCGTGCAAGATCGGGACCGGTACGCTTTGAGCCCCACAGCATGGGGCGGTCATATTGCGACTCCACCGCCAGCGAATACGGGCCATACCGATCCACCTCGTCGGCCAGGGTGCGGATCATCTGGGAGTGGCAGGCATAGCAGCCCTCACGCACATAGATGTTGCGTCCGGCCAACTCCAGAGGGGTGTAGACCCGCATGTCGGCGACGTCCTCGACGGTTTCATCAATAGTGAAGAGCGGCGCGATCTCCACAAGGCCGCCAACGCTCGCGGCGGCAATGATGAGCAGGACAAAGCCGATCGCGTTCCGCTCTACCTTCCGGTGAAAAAACTCGCGCATGACTACTCCGCAGGCGTGATTGCCGGAGCCAGCTCACCACTGGACCCTTCTTGAACGGGAACACCGCGCCGCGCAGTCATCCAGATATTGTAGGCGCCGACAATGGCACCGAGCAGGAAGCAGGCGCCGCCGATCGTCCGGGCGATGTAGTACGGATACATGGTCACCAGAGTGTCCACGAAGGAGTACGCCAAGGTGTCGCTTTCGGTGTACGTCCGCCACATCAGGCCCTGAATGATGCCCGAGTTCCACATGGCAAAGACGTAGATCAGCGTTCCCGCTAGTGCGAGCCAGAAGTGGACCTCGACCAAGCCGTTCGAGTACATGCGCTCGCGCTTCCACAACGATGGCACCAGCGTGTAGAGGGAGCCGAAGGTGATGAGCGCGACCCAGCCCAGGGCGCCCGCGTGCACGTGGCCCACGGTCCAGTCAGTATAGTGCGACAGCGAATTCACGGCCCGTACAGCCATGAAAGAGCCTTCAAAGGTCGACAGGCCATAGAACACCGCTGCAACGACCATGAAACGAAGAGTCGCATCGTCGCGAACCTTGTGCCATGCGCCTCGCAGCGTCATCAGCGCGTTTCCGGCCGAAGCCCACGACGGCACCAGCAGCATCACGGAGAAAGTCATGCCCAGCGTTTGCACCCAGTGTGGCAGCGCCGTGTAGTGCAAATGGTGCGAACCGGCCCACATGTAGAAGAAGGTAATGCCCCAGAAACTGAGGATAGACAGCCGGTATGAGAAGATGGGCCGGTTGGCCCGTTTGGGCAGGTAGTAGTACATCATGGCCAGGAAACCGGCGGTCAGGAAGAAGGCCACGGCATTGTGGCCGTACCACCACTGCACCATGGCGTCCTGGACTCCGGGCC
>JAEYXQ010000053.1 GCA_023431205.1 Pseudomonadota bacterium
GCGCCAGGGTTGGCTGGAGGCCCCCTATCTCGAAGCGCCTGCGGACCTCCGCGGGCTGCTCCACAGCGCTGTGCGGCCGGAGATGCCGGATGGGCGCTTCGCCCCTGCGATCCTGCCAGGGGTGTGCCAGAAGTCCGGCGGCGACAACGTCATGCGGGGCGAAGAAACCCAGTTGCTGGGCCTTGCCGTGCTCAAGCGCGGTTTCAGCGGCATGGTCTGCATGCCCGGGACGCATTCGAAATGGGCCCGCCTGAATGGCACAAGGGTTGAGCAGTTCTCCACCGCCATGACCGGCGAACTGTACGAGGTGCTGCGCACCCATTCGGTGCTGCGGCACTCGCTCAACGGTGACCTGGACGGGCCCGGTCGTCTCGACGGCTTCCTGGCGGGTGCCGAAGCAGGGCTCGAAAGTCCGGACCGGCTGCTTGGGCGGCTATTCGAGGTACGGGCGGCATCGCTGCTGTCGGGCCGACAACCGGACTGGTGCGCCGGTTTCCTTTCAGGGCTGCTGATCGGCACGGAGATTGCCGGCAATCGCGCCCTTATCGGCAACCAGGCAGTGCCGCTGGTCGGGTCATCAACGCTGTGCGAGCTCTACGCCAGCGTGCTGGACATGGCCGGCATTGAATCCGAAATACATGATGCTACGGCAGTGGTGATCGCGGGCCTGGCCGCCGCACGCCGCCTGGGTGGCGAGGAGTAGACCATGGACCATCGGCATCTGATCTCCATTCTGCGCGGCATCACGCCGGCAGAAACCCTCAAGGTGTGCCGCGCGCTGATCGAAGCCGGGATCACCCTGATCGAAGTGCCGCTCAACTCGCCGGACGCTTTGACGAGCATCGGCCAGGCTGCCGCCGAGTTCGCCGGAAGAGCAGAAATCGGCGCTGGCACGGTGTTGTCGCCGGACGATGTGCGAGCGGTTGCGGCTGCCGGCGGAAAGTTCATCGTCTCCCCCGACACCAATGCCGAGGTGATCACGGAGACACGGCGACTCGGCCTGGCCTCGTATCCGGGCGTATTCACACCGAGCGATGCATTCACAGCGATCCGCGCGGGCGCTACCGGGCTCAAATTCTTCCCCGCCGAAGTGCTGGGACCGAAAGGCATAAAGGCAATGAAGGCCGTGCTGCCGCCGTCCATTCCCCTTTATGCGGTGGGCGGAGCTGCGCCCGACAATTTCACCGAGTACTTCTCCGCTGGCTGTGCCGGCTTCGGACTCGGCACCTACCTCTACAAGCCCGGGACCTCGGTTGCCCAAGTGGCTGAACGGGCTGCTGCGGCCGTGGCGGCGTATGATGCGGGAAAAAGCGATGACTGACACTGCACATCTGCTGATCGACAGCCAGTGTGAACTGGGCGAAGGCCCGCTCTGGCACCCGCAACGCCGGCAACTGTTCTATTTCGACATCAACCGTCGTACCCTGTTTGCAGCGTCGGCGGGCGGTTCGGTTGAAGGCCGTTGGGTGCTGGACGAGATGGCCAGTGCCGCAGCGGTGATCGATGAGCACACGCTGATGCTGGCCACGGAGACGGGGTTGAAACGCTTCGACCTCGCCGCGCGCGTGAGCGAAACCATCGTGCCGATCGAGGCCGACAAACCGGGCACTCGGAGCAATGACGGGCGCTGCCACCCCTCCGGGGGTTACTGGATCGGCACCATCGGCAAGGAGAACGAGGAAGAGCCCCAGGGGACGCTCTACCACTACCGGGCCGGACAGCTGACCGTGCTGAAGACGGCTGTCGCAATCCCAAACGCGACATGCTTCTCCCCCGACGGCGCCACGGCCTACTGGACGGACACGCCGACCAAGCGGATCCTGCAGTGCCCGGTGGATCCCGCGACTGGACTGCCAACCGGAGAATGGTCGCTCTTTGCGGAGGTGCCGGAAGGTGAAGGCTACCCGGATGGCGCGATCGTCGACAGTGCTGGCTATCTCTGGAGTGCCCGCTGGGGCGGCAGCCGCGTGGTGCGGCATGCCCCCGATGGCTCGGTCGACCGCGTCGTGCACGTGCCGGTGAGCCAGGTCAGCTGCCCGGCGTTGGGCGGACCCGAGCTCAAGACGCTGTTTGTCACCACGGCGGCCAAGAACCTGTCAGCTGAGCAGCGCGCTGCCGAAAAGGTCGCTGGTGGCGTTTTCGCCATTGAGGTGGATGTCGCCGGCCAGCCGGAGCCGGGATTTCTGCAGTAGTACTTTGAGTACTTGCCTGGACCGCACCCCTGCAGGTCAGCGTTCCTGATCTTGCACCAGTAACGCGCACAACCGGAGGCTATCCGCCTCGCGGGCCCGACTAGATGCCCGAGCCGCCCAGGAACTCGTTCTTCACAGTCAGAGCAAGGATCTTCAGATCGAGCCAAAGGCTCAGGTTCTGGCAATAGGCCACGTCATGGTCGATACGAGCCTTCGCCAGTTCCGCATCGTCGGTCGGGCCGCGAAGGCCGTTGCACTGCGCCCAGCCGGTGAGACCGGGCAGCACATCCAGGCGGCGAGAATAGTACGGCACGAGGGTGGTGTAATCGATCCCGCCGGCGCGCATTCCCCTGACATGCGGCCTGGGGCCGACCAGGGACATGTCACCGCGCCAGACATTGATCAGCTGCGGCAACTCGTCGATGCTCGTCTTGCGGATGAAGCGACCGATCGGCGTCACACGGCTGTCGTTGCGCACCGTCTGAGCCACACCGGTAGGATCGCAGGCATTCTCTGCCATCGAGCGGAACTTGAAGCAGAGAAACTCCGACCCGCCAATGCCTTCACGCGTCTGCTTGAAGAACACCGGTCCCTTGCTCGTGGCTTTCACAGCGATCGCGACAATCAGGAACAAGGGCGCCAGGGCAGCCAGAGCCAGACCCGACAGCACTATATCGATGATGCGCTTCAGCCCCAAATACCAGCGACGCTCGCCACTGAACTCGGGCGGGACCGGCAGAGCGTCCTTCCAAGCAATCGGCAACCCGCTTGCGCTGGTCCAGTAGTCTACGGCGTGGCGAGGGCGGACACTTTCACTTGGAAGTGCCGTATCCAGTCTCATGTCCTTGAAAGCAAGATCACTCATGCGACCCGTCTACTCTCTGCAAAAGGTACGCCGCGACTTAGTAACAAGAAGGATAACGCATTCTAAACCAAACACAACTCTGCCCGATGGATAGCGTTCGTTTACGTTACTGGCAGAAAGCTTGAGGATTCTTGCGTTGGTGAATCCGTGCATATGTCCCATGCACCGGTGCATGGCCAGCACCAGGTACAAAAAAAGCCGGTCAGAACGACCGGCTTTTCATGTATGTCAGGAGGTTGCCGGCTCAGGCACACCCAGCGGAGAAGCTGGCACCGTCAAAGGTGCAGTCACCACCACCGGTCCCCACGAAACCAGCGTAGTCAGCCGGTACCGCGTCGGGATTGTTCTGGAAAATGGTGTTCACCGCCGCGGTCAGATACCGCGTCAGGTCAGCCGCACCAACACCGCCGGCGCGAAGCGTCGCTTCCAGGCGCTGCAAGAGCGCCAGGCACGTCGGTGCAGGGGAGCAGGTGGCCAGATCGGCGCTGATCTCGGCGATCGTCGCCTCCTGAACCGGCGTCAGAGCAGCCTGGGCGCTACCCGCCGAGAAGGCAAAGGCGGCGGCAATGGACACCGCTGCAATAAACTTACGCATGACATTCACCCTCGTATTTGGCCGCGCCTTGGTTATGGCGGGCGGCCCTAGAAGAGTCAAGCATTCGTTCACTCAATATTAGCTATGCTTGCGATGCATGGCAGTATCTTTGTACCGGACTGGCAGCAGTCGCGCAGGTCCGACCTACCCGCGAGACCAGCGGGTCAGGTCCCCCTTGGTGATCGACACGACCCGGTAATTGCCCTGCGCAATGGTGACCACCTGCTGATGCTCGTTGTCGAGCACGTAGTCGCCACCGGACGTCTTGACCACCAGCACGGCGTGCGGCATGCCGCGACGGTTCTGCGTCACCATGATGCGCAGCGAGCTTGCCGGAACGCCGGATTTGATCAAGGCCTGACGCTTGGTCAGCGCGAAGTCCTCGCAATCGCCGCGGCTTGCGCCGATCTGCCAGTTGTCCTGGCCCGCGCGCTCGGCGACAAAGCGGATCGAGCCGTTGACCTGCCGGTTGACCGACTTGAGCAGCGACACCAGCGCATCCGAATGCTGCACAGTGCTGGCGCCACCGCCGCGACAGATTTCGGGGCTCTGAAGGCAGAGTTCGACCGCGCCGCGCGGCACGAAGGCGGCAGATGCCGAACCAGTGGCGGAAAGCATGAGCGCAGCGGCAAGGCCAGCGGCGACAACCGAAAGTTTGAAGTTCATTTGAGCCATCCCTGACGAGGTTGATGTTGCCAGAATGGGCCCGCCGAATTGCTGCACGCTGCAAGAATTCGGTACAATTTTATTCAATTGCTGCGCGATCGGATTCCGCGCTCACGGAGTGATAGCCCGCCCACCGAAGCAGGCGGTTAGCGCGCGGAAGGCAATTCGCGCCAACCAAGAATCAACTGTGCATCAAATGCAGCAGACCGGCGGCCCTAGCTCGCTACCGCCTTGCGCGCGACGTCCATACCCCAGCCGAGCAGGGCACGCGCGACCTCCGGGCTGCTGCCCTCCACATAGCAGCGGAGCTCGGGAGCGTTCCCCGATGCGCGGAAATGCACCATGTCGCCAGATCGGGTGCGGAACTGCAGGCCGTCTATGGCGACCAGATCGGCGATGCCATGCGGCTCGAACACTGCCGCGGCATAGTCCGTGTCGCTTTCCAGCCGATGCAGAAAGGCGGCACTGCGCTCGGGAGGCACCTCCGGCAGCCGGTCCGCCAGCGCATACTGCAAGGGCAGCGCGGCGATGACCCGGTCAACGGGTTCGCCCTGGCGGGTAGCAAGGCCCAAGGTCGCAACCAAGGGCAGAAGTGCGTCCCGTGTCGGCAGCGGCGGCAGCGCCTCCACACCCTCACCCACAAAGGTACCACCGTTGGCCTCGAAGCCGACGACACCGCGCACGCCGGCCATGCCCGCAACAACATAGGGTGAGCCCACCCTGGTGCGGACAACCTGCTCGAAGTAGCAGGTCCGTTCGATCGCGGAATTGGATGTGACCGGCGTTACCACCGCTCTGGCGCTAAGAAAGCGCGCGGTCAGCAATCCGAGCACGTCGCCCCGGACGAACTCGCCAGTGCCATCCATCAGCAGCGGGCGGTCACCATCACCATCGGCGGAGACGATGACGTCAAGAACTTCCTGCTCCATCCATCCGCGCAACGGAGCGAACACGGCGTCGGCGAAGGCCTCCGTGTCGACCGGGACAAACGCGTTGGTGCGGCCGAGCGGAACGATGGTCGCCCCGTAGCCGGCGAGAACCTGCCCGAGCAACTCTCGCGACACTGTGGAGTGCTCGAACACGCCTATCCGCAAACCTGCCAGTTGATCTGCACGCAACAGGCCGTCAAAGCGGTGGCAGTACCGCTCTAGCACCGCAGCATGATTGTCGATGGCTTCGCCCGCACCGTCGGGCACCGGTCGATCATCCAGCGCCTCGAGTATGCCGAGTTCATCCGCCTTGGTGATCTCGCCCGTGGGCGCATAGAACTTGAGCCCGTTTCGGTCGGCCGGGATGTGGCTGCCGGTGACCATGATCGCCGCCGCACCCTCGGCCAGCGCCGCAAGGGCCAGCGCGGGAGTAGGCACCGTGCCCGCGTCGATCGGCTCAAGTCCCGCAGCAGCAATCGCGGCGATGCAGTCTCGAGCGATCCCTGGGCTGGAGGGCCGCAGGTCGCGCCCCACCATCACCTTGCCGCCGGTCAGACTGCCAGTACTCCGCAGGTGCCGTAGGAACGCTGCCACATACCGCCGGGCGGGCTG
The DNA here is from genome assembly GCA_023431205.1 of Pseudomonadota bacterium. Lineage (GTDB taxonomy): Bacteria > Pseudomonadota > Alphaproteobacteria > Rhizobiales > Devosiaceae > Devosia. The sequence continues at coordinate 5,860 of JAEYXQ010000053.1, forward strand.
CCCCCGCAGGTCCGTCACCAGGCCGCGCAGTCCGCTGGTTCCGAACTTCAGGCTGTTGCCCATAGCCTGACACCCCTCAAAACAATGATCAGCTCGTCCGCAGTTGGAGAGCGCTCGGCCCCGATGTTCGGGACCGAGCCGCCGTCTTGACCGCTCCGGCTATTCGGCTGCGTCTGCCAGCTGGTCCGAGCGGGCGCCCTGCGGCCGGCCGATGCTGACATAGCTGAAACCGTGCTTGGTGACTTCCTCATGCCGGTAGACATTGCGCAGATCAACCAGCACGGGAGACCGCATGAGGCTCTTGAGACGGGCGAGGTCCAAGGAACGGAACTCGTTCCACTCGGTGATCAGCACCACCGCATCCGCGTCTTCGGCGACGGCGTAGGCCTGCTCGGCGAACTCCACGCCCTCGATCAGGTCCCGGGCGGCCTTCATGCCCTGAGGATCATATGCGACCACACGGGCGCCCTTGTCGAGCAGACCGCGGATGATGTCGATGGATGGGGCCTCACGCATGTCGTCGGTGTTCGGCTTGAAGGTGAGCCCGAGCACGCCGATGGTCTTGTCGCGAACATCGCCACCGCAGGCTGCGATCACCTTGCGGGACATGGCGCGCTTGCGCTGGTCGTTGATGGCGACCGTAGTCTCGACCAGCCGAAGCGGGCTGTCATAGTCCTGCCCGATCTTGACCATCGCCAGAGTGTCCTTGGGGAAGCAGGACCCGCCATAGCCCGGACCGGCATGCAGGAACTTGCCCCCGATGCGGTTGTCGAGGCCCATGCCGCGCGCCACTTCCTGGACGTTGGCACCTGCCGCCTCGCAGAGGTCGGCGATCTCGTTGATGAAGGTGATCTTCATCGCGAGGAACGCGTTGGCGGCATATTTGATGAGCTCGGCCGTGCGCCGGTTGGTGAACATCAGCGGCGCCTGGTTCAGGTAGAGCGGCCGGTACACCTCGGACATCACCGGACGTGCCCTCTCGTCCTCGATCCCGACCACGATGCGATCGGGACGCTTGAAGTCCTCGATGGCGGCGCCTTCGCGCAGGAACTCCGGGTTGGAGACCACAGCGACGTCAGCTGCGGGGTTGGTCGTGGCGATGATGTGCGCCACCTCGTCGCCTGTTCCAACCGGCACTGTCGACTTCGTCACCACCACCGTGAAGCCCTTCACGGCCGTGGCGAGTTCGGTAGCGACGCCATAGACATAGGTGAGGTCGGCATGACCGTCGCCGCGGCGGCTGGGCGTGCCCACGGCGATGAAGACGACTTCCGCGTCGGAAACGGCTTCCGGCAGGCTGGTGGTGAACGACAACCGTCCCGCCGCCACGTTGGCGCGCACAAGATCAGACAGACCGGGTTCGTAGATCGGGACTTCCCCGCGTTCCAGGCCGGCGATCTTGGTTGCATCCTTGTCGATGCACACCACGTCGTGGCCGAAGTCAGCCAGGCAGACGCCGGTAACGAGACCTACATAGCCCGAACCCACAACCGCAATCTTCACGCCCGATACTCCGCATTGCCAAACATTGTCATATTAGCTGCGAGCACCGGACAAGTCTTTCGCCCAAGTTGCTCGGTGACTCAGATAAAGCATTTATCGTAAATCTCAGCCATGGCGGCGCCGCAGACCTGCCCTGCGCCGACAAGAACAACTACTCTTCCGAGCGCGGGTTGCTTCGCAGGCGTTTTACGCCGGCGCGGACCGACTTGCCCTGGAGACGGCGCTGTTTGGAAGCCAGAGTGGGGCGTGTCGCCAGCCTGGCCTTGGGGACCTGGGCCCCCTGGCGCAGCAGGGCCACGAGTTTTTCCAGCGCCTCTGCCCGGTTCAGCGGCTGGTCGCGGTGGCTGTCGGCAGTGATCACCAGCACACCATCCTTGGTCAGGCGCCGCCCGGCGAGCGCCGCCACGCGCCGCTTCATCGGCTCGGGGATGGACGGAGAATGAACGAGGCTGAACCGAATCTGAACGGCACTTGCCACCTTGTTGACGTTCTGCCCGCCCGGTCCTGACGCGCGCACGAAGCTTTCCTCGATCTCGGATGGATCGATGCTGACAGAGCGGGTGATGACGATCGGCTCGGCCATGCCCGCCCTGCTCTACCGCTTCCAGCGGCCCGCGAAGATGATCTCGCCTTCGTGGACCGTGAGCCCCTTGATGGTCGCGCGGTACTTGCCCGGCTGGTCGTCGGCCAGCACAACCCAACCCTTCTTCAGCATGCCGGCAAACACCTTGTCGCCGACGTCCTTGAAGTCATCGGGGCCAAGCACATTGTCCTCTCCCAGGAGGGAGAGGACCTTGAGTTCTCGGTTGGACGGCCGCTGTGGCATCAGGCAGCCGCCTGTTCCTTGAGGTCGGGCGGGGTGGCTTCGGCGACGAGGGAGACCAGGGCGTCCATGAAGGGCTGCACGCGCTGGCCTTCGGCGCCGAGGCGGCGGACGGAGACGGTGCCTTCCTCGGCCTCGCGCTTGCCGACGACGAACATCAGCGGCACCTTGCCGACGGAGTGCTCGCGCACCTTGTAGTTGATCTTCTCGTTGCGGGTGTCGAGCTCGGCCCGCAGCCCGGCCGCACGCAGCTGGCGGACCAGCTTGTCGGCGTAGTCGTCCGCTTCCGAGACGATGGTTGCGACCACGACCTGGGTCGGGGCGAGCCACATCGGCATCTTGCCGGCGTAGTTCTCGATCATCATGCCGATGAAGCGCTCGAGCGAGCCGAGGATCGCGCGGTGCAGCATCACGGCGTATTTGCGCGAGCCGTCCTCGGCCACATAGGTCGCACCGAGGCGCTCGGGCAGCACATAGTCGAGCTGCAGGGTGCCAACCTGCCAGGACCGGCCAATGGCGTCCTTGAGGTGGAACTCGAGCTTGGGCGCGTAGAACGCGCCCTCGCCCTCGGCAATCTCGAAATCGTAGCCGGTGGCGCGCAGGGCGTCGCCCAGCGCCTTCTCGGCCGCGTCCCAGCGCTCGATGGTGCCGCCGAATTTTTCTGGGCGGGTCGCCAATTTGATGACTACGTTGTCGAAGCCCATGTGGGCATAGACCGAATAGAGCAGGTGGACGAAATGCTCCGTCTCGCTCTGGATCTGGTCCTCGCGGCAGAAGATGTGCGCGTCGTCCTGGGTCATCTGGCGGACGCGCATCAGGCCGTGGAGCGCGCCATGGGCCTCGTTGCGATGGCAGCAGCCGAACTCGGCCATGCGCAGCGGCAGGTCGCGATAGGACTTGATGCCCTGGTTGAAGATCTGGACGTGCGCCGGGCAGTTCATCGGCTTGAGCGCCATGAGCTCGCCTTCGCCGGAGAGCACCGGACCCTCTTCCTCGGTGTTGGGTACCTCATCGGGCACCACGAACATGTTCTCGCGGTACTTGCCCCAGTGGCCCGACATCTCCCAGAACTTGGAGCTCATCAGTTGCGGGGTCTTCACCTCGACATAGCCGGAGGCGTTGAGGCGCCGCCGGATATAGGTCTCCATCTGGTTGTAGAGCACGTAGCCGCGCGGGTGCCAGAACACCGAGCCCTGCGCCTCGGGCTGGAAATGGTAAAGGTCCATCTCCTGGCCGATCTTGCGGTGGTCGCGCTTTTCGGCCTCCTCCATCATGTGGAGGTACTCGTCGAGTTCCTTCTGCGAGGCGAAGGCCGTGCCGTAGATGCGGCTCAGCACCGGATTGTTGCTGTCACCACGCCAATAGGCGCCGGCCACCTTGGTCAGCTTGAAGGCGGTGCCGACATCCCTGGTGGAGCGCATGTGCGGACCGCGGCAGAGGTCGAACCACTGGCCCTGCTTGTAGATCTTGATAGACTGGTCCGCCGGGATCGCATCGACGAGCTCGACCTTGAAGTCCTCGCCCTTCGACTTGAACACCTGCCTGGCCTGGTCGCGCGTCCAGACCTCCTTGGTGAAGGCGGCGCCGCGCTCGATGATCTCGGCCATCTTCTTCTCGATGGCGGGGAAATCCTCTTCCGAGAACGGCGTGTCGCGCTTGAAGTCGTAGTAGAAGCCGTTCTCGATCACCGGGCCGATGGTGACCTGCGTAGCGGGCCAGAGCTCCTGCACCGCCTCGGCGAGAACGTGCGCGGCGTCGTGCCGGATGAGTTCCAGCACGTCCCTGGAGCCGCTGTCGCGCGTCACGAACTCAATGGTGCCATCGCTCTCGAGTTTGTCGGACAGGTCGCTGAGTGCGCCGTTCCAGCGCATGGCCACGGTTTTCTTGGCGAGGCTCTTGCTGATCCCCTCAACGATCTCGGTGCCGGTAGTGCCGACCGCGAATTCGCGAGCAGCACCATCGGGGAACGTCACCTTGATCGACATCGGAGGTCTCCAGAAATCTTGTTGATGGGTCGCACGACTGTCGGGCGACAAGGGCGCCTGTCTAGCACGGTTTACGTGCTTTTCCAGTCCACACTGCCCTATAGACCTCATGGTGAGCTTGTCGAACCACGAGGTCGATAGCACCGGGGCCGCGACCTCGTCCTTCGACAGGCTCAGGATGAGGTCTATGAGCAGACAGAGCGCGCCCCACGCCTACTTCCACCGCCCATATCGCCACGGGAGGTACCATCGGCCCTGCTCGGGCAGCACCTCCGGAACGGGGTCGTACCCGTGCGTTCCACCGGGGCGGCAACGGCTGATGCGGGCAAGGCCCATCCAGCCGCCGGGCCAAAAGCCGAAGCGCCAGATTGCCTCGCCGGTAAATTCCGAGCAGGTCGGCGCATGCCGGCAGGTGCGGCCGACAAAGGCCGAAAGGGTGTAGCGGTAGAGGGTGATCAGCGCGATGGCGGCGAACTTGAACGGCAGGTCGACCCACTGCCAAATCGTGTCGATGAGGTTACGCATCAAGTCCCGGCCGGCATGTTCTGGCGCGACTCGAGCTTGTCCAGCGCCTCGACCACTGCGTCGAACACCAGCAGCGCCGATGGCTGACGGGCCGGATAATCCCGCACCGGCTCGAGCCAGCCGAGGTCGGCCCAGCGCCCCTCCGGCGCCGGTCCGCCACCGTTGAGCATGGCGATCATCTGCGCCCGCAGCTGCCGCAGGTCGGCGACGCCAGTGCCAACGATGTTGCTTGCAACCACCGAGGCACTCGCCTGCCCGATGGCGCAGGCCGAGACCGACTGCCCATAGGCGGTCACCACCCCCTGCTCCACCACAAGATCCACCTCGACAACCGAGCCGCAGATGCGGCTGACCTTGCGCGCCGAACTATCGGGGGCAGCAAGGCGACCCGGCTGCGGCGCGTTCGCAGCAAGCTCGAGAAGCCGATCGGAGTACAGGTTGCTCAATTCCACGAGCGCACGCGAAGGCCATTTCTTGTCGGTGGTTGTGTCGCCGACTATATAGGGTGTGTCACGCCTGCTGTCAGTGTCAGACCCACTATAGTGTCCAGCAGTGCCCGCCGCACCGATGCGGCACCGTCGGCAAGGAGCCGATCCATGGATGCCAAGATAACCCCGTTGGGCACTGCCAAGCTCGCGCCGGAGGCCTCGCCGCGGCCGACAAGCGAAGAAGCCGAAGCGGCCGTGCGCACCCTGATCGCCTGGGCCGGCGACGACCCGCTCCGCGAGGGCGTGCTGGAAACCCCCGCGCGCGTGACCAAGGCCTATGGGGAACTCTTCGCCGGCTATACGCAGGACCCCAGGGAAATCCTGTCCAAGACCTTCCGCGAGGTCGGCGGCTACGACGATATCGTGCTGGTGCGCGACATCCCGTTCTTTTCGCACTGCGAGCACCACATGGTGCCCTTCTTCGGCAAGGCGCACATCGCCTACCTGCCCCATGAAGGGGTGGTGGGCCTGTCCAAGCTCGCCCGGCTGGTGGAGGCCTTCGCCCGGCGCCTGCAGACGCAGGAAACGCTGACGGCACAGATCATCGACGCGCTCAACGAAAACCTCGGCCCGCGCGGCGCTGCCGTGCTGCTCGAGGCCGAGCATATGTGCATGACCATGCGCGGCGTCCGCGCCCACGGCGTCAAGACCGTGACCCACCGCTTCACCGGCGTGTTCGCCGAGGACCGGGTGGAGCAGGATCGCTTCTTCGCCATGGTCGGCCAGCGCTGACCTCTGGCGGCGGACGGAAGGCAAGGGTAGAACGCCGCCATGACCCTGACCTTCACCGCACCCGAAACCCTCGACCATGCAGCGCTCGAAGAGGGCACCGCTTTCGCGCCGCGCTTCGACAGCGCCGGCTTGATCACCGTCGTCACTACCGAGGCCGGCAGCAATGCGGTGCTGATGGTAGCGCACATGAACGCCGAGGCACTGTCGCTGACGCTCGAGACCGGAATCGCCCACTACTGGTCGCGCTCGCGCGGCAAGCTGTGGAAGAAGGGCGAGAGCTCGGGCGAGCTGCAGCGCGTCGTCGAGCTTCGCACCGACTGCGACCAGGACGTGCTGCTGCTCGCGGTCGAGCAGACCGGCCGGGGCGCCGCCTGCCACACCGGGCGCAAGACCTGCTTCTACCGCCGGACGGTGGTCGCCGATGGAATGGCGACGCTCGAGGACACCGGCCTGCCGCGCCTGTTCGATCCCGCCAGCGTCTACTGACGCTTCGGCCGCTCGAACAATCCGACCATCAGCAACCCGGCAAGGAAGCCGCCCAGATGCGCCTGCCAGGCGACGCTGAGCATGGCGCCGGTCAGCAGCGGCAACAGCGGCACCGCCGCGTTGAGCAGCACCCAGACCAGGATGAAGAAGCGCGGCCGCGGGTCGCGCCAGAGGTCGATCGGCCGGGCCAGGTGCCGGCCGAGGACGATTCGCTCGCCGGTTTCGGGGTGGTTGGCGACCACCACCGGCTGGAAGATGAAGCGCACCGCCGCCCCGGTGAGCCCTGCCACCCCGCCGGAGGCCCCGATGAGGTAGGCGCCCGACAACAGCGTCGTGGCGGCAAACAGCGCCGCGCCTGCGGCGGCCGAAACCAGGAAGATCGCCAGCATCGGTCCGGTACCGTAGCGCCGGGCAATCGGCGTTGCGAAAATCGCGAACCAGGCGCTGTTGACCAGCAGATGCTCCCACCCGCCATGCAGGAAGGCGTGGGTGAAAGGCGTCCAGATCAGGGGAATGGCAAGGCTCGGATCCTGGGGCGCGGCGACGATGCGCAGCGGCTGGAACGCGAACCAGAACAGGAATTCCACCTGCCCCTCAGGGTTAAGCACCAGAGTTGACGCCAGGTGAATGACGACGAACAGCGCCAGGACGGCGGTCACCGCGCCGGGCAACAGAAACACCGGCTCACGCGGGGAAACCGGCTGCTGCTGGGGACCTTGCCCGTTGTCGACCATCATCATCTCCGATTCGGCATGGCTGCCCGGCACTTGCGCTTCTTTTCCACATCAGGGCCGCCGCGTTAACCTTAACTCTTCTTTAAGAGCGATTTTGCCGCGCCCATTTGCGAGAGTTCAGCCGCGGTGGACGCGCCCTCGGGGAGAGAGCGCCGCCCTTCTTTGGCGGGTCGAGTAAAAAGATGCAAAAGCACAGCACCAGGACGCTCTACAACTACTGGAACAGCCTTCGCGGTTCCCGCAGCGCTCCGGACCGCAAGGATATCGACCCGACTCGCATCCGCGACGCGCTGGCCAATACCTTCATTCTCGAGCTCGGGGAGGATGACCGTTTCTCCTTCCGTCTCGCCGGTTCCCACCTCTGCACCAGCTATTGCCGCGAGCTGAAGGGCCGATCCTTCTCCGCCCTCTGGCACGAGCGCGACACCGACGCGATGGATACGCTGGTCCGCGCGGTAACCGAAGATCACGCCGTTGCGCTGGTGACGTTCCAGGCTACCACCGCGGTGCAGACCAAGGTCAACTTCGAGTGCATCCTGCTGCCGCTTCGCCATAACGGCACCACGCACACCCGCATCCTCGGGGCAATGACTGCCGTGGACGAGCCCTACTGGCTCGGCGTGCAGCCGATCACCGAGCAGCGCATCACCGGCCTGCGGCTGATCTGGCCGGACGACCAGCTGCCCTCGGACGCGCCGCAGGAAGTCGCCTCGCAGGTGGTCAACGACGTCGCCTTCGCCCACGCCGCCCCTGCCCCGTCGGGCATTCCGGCAGTGGTTTTCGGCCGCACTGCGCGCCGCTACGCGCATCTGGCGGTCATCGACGGCGGCCGCCGCTAAACCGCTGCAGTTTTACGGGTTTGTGGCGGCGGAGCGTTGCTCCGGTTCCACCAAGCGTTAACCAACAGCCACTAGTCTGGTGGGGATAATCCTCACCAAACGGTCCGGCGAATGCTCAGCGACGACCTGCCTTCCCAGCCTCTAGCACCGCCGGCGCTAAGCTTCGACGCCGATCGCTTCCAGCGGGTGAAGGTGTCGCTGCTCGGTCGCTACATGCTGTCCGATCGCCGCGAATTCCCCTGCCAGGTGCTGGAGATGTCTCCGGGCGATGCCATGGTCATCGCACCGGTACCCGGCGTCGTCGGCGAACGGGTCATCGGCTACATCGATCATCTCGGCCGCATCGAGGGACACGTGCATTCCCAGATGGAGGGCGGCTTCTCGATGAGCATCGACGCCAGCCTGCGCAAGCGCGACAAGATGGCGGCGCAGCTCACCTGGCTCGCCAACAAGGATCTGCTGAACCTGCCCGAGGACCGCCGCCACGAGCGCGTGGTCCCCGACATCCGGCACTCCTACGTGGTCCTCGACGACGGCCGCCGCTATAACTGCAAGATCATCGACATCTCGCTGTCGGGTGCGGCCATCGAGCTCGACGTCCGCCCGGCAATGGGCACGCCAGTTACGCTCGGCCGCATGCGGGCGCGTGTGGTGCGCCATTTCCAGAACGGGGTGGCGGTGGAGTTCGCCTCCTCCCAGGAGATGCTGACCGTGGTGCAGCAGAACCTGCGGGTGAACTGAGCCTCAGCCATGCACGCGCGGGGCTAACTGCCTTTCGCCGGATCGCGTATGACACCGACGTGACACCGCGCCGCCTGCTTCCGCTCGCCCTCGTCTCGATCATGCTCACCGCCCCGGCTGCTGCCGATGGGCGCGCCGACTGGCCCGGCTATGCCTGGCAGAAGGTCGACGTGGCCGATTGCGTTGCGCGCGGCGCCGACCGGGTCTGTCCGCTCTACCACGAGAAGTGGGACTGGAAGCGCAACCAGTGGGTCACGATCGAGGTGGTGCTCTCCGAAGCCGGCGTGCAGCTCACGCAGCGGCTCGAGGACAAGGACACCTATGACGACGACGATGTCTGCGTCACCGCCGTGGTGGTCGACGCGGATGGACGCAACCTTGCCGTGCATCACACCAACTGGCACATGCGGCATGGTCAGGTGCGCGCGCAGATGTTCAGCTACCCTGCGGCCGGGCTGGGGAAGGCTGCAACCATCCACATCGGATCCAAGCAGTGCCGCCAGGGCCCGCGTCAGGATGATGCCGTGCTTGCCGAGGTGCTGAAACGGCTGGGCGCCCTGACACGGTAAACAAGGCCGGAATCCAGTCGATAAAACTCGCATAAAAACTGCACGGCAGTTTTCCGATCGCGGCAAATCGCGGTCCTTAGCGTGGTCTCCATCAGGGAGACTGCAATGCGTTCAACATCTTGGGCAAAGCGAGTGGCGGCGGCGATCGCTGTGGCCGTTCTGGCTGCAGCACCGGCTGCGGCACTCGACTTCCAGAATGTCGCCTTTATCCAGACGGCCACCAATGCCACCAGCATCCCTGTGGGCCATGCCGAATTCTGCCGCACCCGCCCAGCCGAGTGTGCGCCGCACCAGAGCGTTGTCGGTGCCGTGTCGCTGACCGAGCCGCTGTGGCAGCAATTGCTGGCGGTGAACGCCGCGTTCAACCAGCAGATCGTGCCGGTGACCGACGCCGATCTCTACCAGGTCGACGAGTTCTGGACCTATCCGAACGGCTATGGCGATTGCGAGGACTATGTGCTCGCCAAGCGCCGCGCCCTTATCGAGGCGGGCTGGCCGGCCAGCACGCTGCTGATCACCGTGGTCAAGCAGGCCAATGGCGAAGGTCACGCCGTGCTGCTGGTCCGTACCGATCGCGGCGATCTGGTGCTCGACAACCAGGTCGGCACCGTCGATTTGTGGCTCAACACGCCCTACAAGTTCGTCAAGCGCCAGTCCCAGGCCAATGCCGGCGCCTGGGTCGACATGATCGACGACCGCAACATCGTCACCACGACCGCGGCCATCAACTGATCTTCACGGTTTCCGGACCCCGCCCCATACATCCCTGATAGGGGTCTGAAGAGTGAGGCCAGCCCGGCGCAAGCCGTGGCTGGCTTCACTGTCTAAAGGCGCAGGACAGCGACGTAGCAGCCCACGATCAGCAGGCCGGTGAGGAACGCCCATCCGAACGCCACCAGTGCAGCGATCAGCGCGTTGCTCATCGACAGCGTGCTGTCGTCCTCATGTTGCCAGCCCATCTGCAGCATGATGTAGGGGCCGCAGATGAAGCTCATGAACAGATGCCCGAGCGTGCCGGCATAGGTCTTGCCGTCGAAGCGCAACATGGCCTGCTGCCCGAAGACCATCTGGTAGAGATGCGTGCCGGCGCCCGCCGTACACAGGCCCACACAGATCAGAAACGTAGCCAGAAGCAGTTCAGTGCTCATTCCCGGTCCCCGCACGGCAGGCATTAACAGTTTGTTAAGCATATTGGCTGCCTGATCGGCTGTCACCTCCTCCGGACAAATCTGGTTAATACCGGAAATGGCCTCGCCCACTGCACATTCGCCGAGCGCGCCCTCGGCCGTTGGCTTCAACCTCGCGGCGCTATCCGTGATGGTGCTGCTGGCTGCGGTCGGGCTCGCCTATTGGGTGGATGGTGCCACACGGGAGGCACGAGCCCCCGGGCCAGTGCTCGACGATGACCGGCTGGTGACGCAAGCCATTGCCGGCCGCGAACTGGCCATTCCGCAGAGCTGGTTCCGCAATGGCCATGAAGCGCGCACAGGCTTTGCCAGCCAGATCGACCTGCAGGTGACGCTGAGCCCTGCCGGGGTCGAAGCGATCCCGGTCCAGGTGACGCTGTTGCCGCCAAGCCGGGCGCGCACCAGCGCCAGCCTGCTCGATCGGGTGTACCTGCACCAGTTCGAGGAAGGCACGCTACCGGGTGTGGTGGGATTGGTCGGAAAGCCGGTGGCCGGGCCCGGCTATCGCGGGGAGGCGGTGTGGTACGATCCGCTGTCGCCCAACCCGTTCGTTGCCAAGTGCATTGCCCCTGTCGATCAGGAGGCGACCCAGCAGTGTGTGCGAACGGTCTACCTGCCGTCAGGGATTGCCGCCGTCTACTCCTTCAGCCAGCCGGCCCTTGCCGCCTGGCGCGAGTTTGATGCCGAGATGGCCGAGTGGCTCGGCCGCATCGGCGCACTGTAGCGATCAGACTTCGTCGAGATCGATGTCGAGGATCGACATGTTGAAGATGTAGGACTTGTCGCCGTCCTCATCGTCCACATGGATCAGCCCGATCGACTCGTCGCCGAGATAGACTTCCACGGAATCGTTGAGCTTGCCGCGGGGCCGCACGTCGATGTTGCGGTTGTTGAACTTGGTCTGCAGGTACTTCTGCAGCTTGATGATCTCGGCGTGGTTCACTGGACCGTCCTGGCTGGTTGGGATTGGCGGGAAAATAGCTCCAAGCCGCAGAGTGGCAACCCTGCAGTTCGGGTGTTTAGCGGTGACAACGCGCCAACAGGGGTTGCGGTGCCGTCAGCTGGTCGTGTCGTGAACCAGGATCACCTGATCCATCACCAGGGCGGGCTGTGCACATCCGGCCTCGCCGATGACCTTGGCCGGAACACCGGCGACCGTCACGCGCGGCGGCACTTCCTTGAGCACCACTGAACCGGCGCCGATACGCGAGCACTCGCCGACGCGGATGTTGCCGAGCACCTTGGCGCCGGCGCCGATCAGCACCCCATTGCCGATCTTGGGGTGGCGGTCCTGGTCGGACTTTCCGGTGCCCCCGAGGGTGACGTTCTGCAGCATCGAGACATTGTCGCCGACCACGGCGGTTTCGCCGATGACGAGACCGGTCCCATGGTCGAGCATGATGCCCTTGCCCATCGGGACGGCCGGGTTGATGTCCACCTGGAACACCTGGCTCGAGCGGCTCTGCAGGTAGAGGGCGAAGTCGCGCCGCCCGGCCTTGTGCATGGCGTGGGCGAAGCGGTGCGTCTGGATGGCCTGATAGCCCTTGAAATAGAGCAGCGGCTCGATGGCGCGGTGGCAGGCAGGATCCCGCTCAAGCGTCGCCGCAAGATCAACGCGGGCGAGGTTGGCGATCTCGGGGCTGTCGGCGAGGGTCTCGGCAAACGCCTGCCGGATCAGGTCGGCGGAAACGTCTTCATGGTCGAGGCGCGTTGCCAGCCGGTGGGCCAGCGCCGCCTCGAAGCTGTCGTGGTTGAGGACATTGGCGACCACCATATTCGCCAGCGACGGCTCGTTCTCGAGCACCTGGCGCGCGCCGGCGCGCACGGCCTCCCAGACGGGATCGACGCTCTGAAGATCGGCGGGCCTGCGTAGCGTGGACATCTCAACTCCGCTTCATCGAAGAACACCGATATAGAGCATCGTCTGCTTCAGCACAAAGGCTGACGAGTGCGTTGGTTCACATGCTGCCCGAAATGTGAAACGGCATTCCTAAACGGCAGGCCAATGGCGGGCGAGAAAATCGAGCGCCGCGGCCTTGAACACCTTGTCCCCGGTAGCACGCATATGGTCTCGCCGGGGAATCGGTACCGCCTCACCCTGGGGCAGCAATTGCGCCAACTCTTCCGGCTTTCCGGCCATCTCGTCCTGCTCGCCGACGGCGACCAGCACCGGCACGTCGATCCGGCGGACGTCGGCGCGCGCCATCGGGGCGCGGGAGGTTTCCATGCAGGCGGCGAGCGCCTGGCGGTCGGACCTGGTGTGGTCGGCAAAGATGCGGAACTGCCGCGCGGTCGGGCCGGTGACATAGTCGAGGGACGGCGCCAGGAGGCCGGCAATGATGTCGTTGCCATCAGAGAGGCCGTTGACGAGGTTCATGCCCATGCCGCCGAACACTGCACAAGGCACCCGCTCCGGATGCTCGAAGGCGAGAAAGGCGGAGATCCGCGCGCCCATCGAGTAACCGAGCAGCGCCGCCCGCCGGATGCCGAGATGGTCCAGCAGCGCCACCGCATCGATGGCCATGGCCTGCGGCGAGTAGTCCTCCGGGTCGTGCGACGACTCCGAACCGCCATGGCCGAGATTGTCGAGGGTGATGGCGCAGTACCCCGCCCCGGTCAGCGTTTCGACCCAGCCGGTATCGATCCAGTTGACCTTGCCGCTCGAGGCGAAGCCGTGGATGCACAGCACCGGCTGGCCGCTGCCATGGGTCTCGTATGCAAGGGTGTGACCGCGGGACTGGAAAGTGGGCACGGGATGTTCTCCGATCTGCTGCCGCTTTCGCGGAACGGGTAACGGAAAGCAATCAGAAATTGCCGGATTCGCTGCCTTCCATTGCCGCTGCGGTTCGACTAAGTTCCCGGCGCACTTCCACCGTTCGGGTCTATTCTGCCATGGCGCACCACACCACGCCGCACTTCCACAACACCGATGGCCTCCGCCAGATCGAGGTAGGGTCCAAGGAATTCAAGTGCGTAGGCGCCCTGCCCCCGTTCGATCACCCGCACATCTATATCGACATGGGCAAGGACAACGAGATCGTCTGCCCCTATTGCTCGACCCACTACGTGTTCAACTCACGCCTGGCTGCCGGCGCCGCCAACCCCGCCTCCGCCGTCTTCCACGACGACGCCGCCTAAGCGGCGCCCGAGATGCCCACGGATGGGCGGAGCATCTACGTCGCCGGCGCAGGGATTGCGGGGCTGACACTGGCCCTGGCGCTGGCCAAGTTCGGCCTGCGCGTGGTCGTGCTGGAGCGGCAGGCGGAAGTCTCCGAGTTCGGTGCGGGCCTGCAGATCAGCCCCAATGCCTTCCGCATCCTCGACCGACTCGGGCTTGGCGAAACCATCGCCGGAGCCAGCCTCGAGCCTGTCGGCATCGACATCATCCCCTCCGGCGCCGCCCAACCGCTCACCACGCTGGAACTCGGGCCGGTTATGCGCGAGAGGTTTGCCGCACCCTATGTGGTGATGCACAGGGCCGATCTGGCCGAGGTGCTGTTTCAGGCGACGCGGCGCTTTGCCAACATCGAGATCCTGTTCGGCGTCGAGTCCTGGCGTGTGGAGTCGGGGGATACAGCTGCGACGGTAACAATGCGGCAGGGCGGGATGGAGCAAACGCTGCCCGCCCATGCCTGGATCGGGGCTGACGGCGTCCACTCGCCGACGCGGCGGGACGCCTTGGGGGGGCCGGATGCACGGTATTTCGGGCGAGTCGCCTGGCGAGCCCTGGTACCGGAGGCATCCGTAGCCGAACAGTTACGGCTCGACCGGGTGACGGTGCTGTTCGGGCCGGGATACCACATGGTGTGCTACCCCATGCCCCACCGGGCGGAAGTGAACCTTGCCATGTTCATCGCCTCAGGCGACCCGCAGGTGATGGCGGGTTCACAGCCGCTTATCCCGGGCCCGCCTTCGCCGCGGGTGCAGTCCGTGCTGGACGCAGCCGCTGAACGCTGGACGCCGTGGCCGCTGTTTGCCGTGGAGACTCCGGTCTGGAACCGCGGCCGCATCGGGCTGATCGGTGACGCGGCCCATGCGATGGTGCCGTTCCAGGCACAAGGAGCCGCAATGGCCATCGAAGATGCGGCCGTGCTGGCGCCGCTGCTTGCCGGCCCCGATCGGCCCGAAGCGGCACTGGCGCGCTACGCCGCACTGCGCCAGGACCGGGTTGCTCGGGTCGCCCGGACCTCGCGCATGAACGGCAGCATCTTTCACCTGCCCTGGCCACTGAGCATGGGCCGCGACCTCGTGATCAAAATGGCCGGGCCAAGGGGGCAACTGCAGCGGCTCGGATGGCTTTATGGCTATGACGCCGAGATCGCAGGCGCCCGTCCGTGACGATCCGCGGCTTGGGCGTTCCGCCTTGCTTTGGCCCGGCCCGCCGTGTCAATTGCGCGGCACCCATGCCCGGCACCGGGACTCAACGAGGTTGACCGCAACCGCATGCAAGCCGCGACCCGCTCACGACTGACCCTTGCCTGCATCCTCGTCACCATCCTGATCGACATGATCGGCGTGGGCATCATCGTGCCTGTGCTGCCGGAACTGCTGGAAGACCTGACCGGGGGCAGCAGCGTGGCCAATGCCGCGGTGATCGGCGGCTATCTGGTCTTCACCTATGCCTTCATGCAGTTCGTGTTCTCGCCCGTGCTCGGCAATCTGTCGGACCGGTACGGACGACGGCCGGTGCTGCTGCTGTCGCTGCTGGGACTGACCTTCGACTACGTGATGATGTCGATCGCACCGGTGGTCTGGTACCTGTTCATCGGCCGCGTCATCGCCGGTATTGCCGGGGCGGCGCTGGCGACTGCGACGGCCTACATGGCCGATATCACCCCGCCGCATAAGCGCACGCACCGCTTCGGCCTGATCGGGGCAGCCTTTGGGCTCGGCTTCATCATCGGACCAGTGGTAGGCGGAGAACTGGGAGAACTCGGACCACGCGTGCCGTTCTATGCGGCGGCGGGGCTAGCCTTTGCCAACTTCCTGTTCGGCTTGTTCGTCCTGCCCGAAAGCCTGCCGAAAACCTCCCGGCGCAAGTTCGACATTCGCAGGGCCAATCCGTTCGGGGCGGTTCTGTCGTTGCGGAAGTACCCGTCCGTGCTGTGGCTGCTGGCAGTGCTGTTCTTCTTCCAGCTCTCGGCGCAGGCGCTGCCGACGGTGTTCAGCTATTTCACCGTGGAGGTGTTCAGCTTCACCTCGTCCACCATCGGGCGGACGCTGGGGGCGTTCGGCCTGGGCTTTGCCATCAGCCAGGCGGTGCTGGTGGGACCGCTGTCGCGCGGCATTGGGGAACCGGCGGTGGCGATGATCGGGCTCCTGGCCGCCATCACCGGCTTTGCCGGCGTCGCCATGGCCGACAGCGTTTTCTACCTCTACCTCTTCATCATGGTGGGCACGGTCAGCGGGCTTGCCCCACCGGCGATCAACGGGGTGCTGTCGCGGCAGGTGCCGGACAATGGCCAGGGCGAGTTGCAGGGGGCGGTGAATGCCGCCAGTTCGCTGGCGACGATCATCGGTCCGCTGGCGGCAACGCAGATATTTTCCTACTTCACCACGGCGCGGGACTCGGCCGGCTACTTCCCCGGGGCGCCGTTTGTCGCCGCCAGCGCCAGCGTTGCGGTGGCACTGCTGATCTTTGCCTTTACCGCCTGGCGCTTCGAGTTGCGGCACCGCCCGAGCCTTGCCGACAATCCGCAGGTGCCGGAGGTGCCGCCCCCGGGTCAAGTGCGAACGCCGCCGCTGGAGAACGATGATGCAGGTTCGCCCCGCCACTGAGGCGGACAGGGAGCCATTGCTCGCCATCGTCGCGCCGGTGCTTCGCGCCGGGGAGACCTACGCGATCGCAACCGACCTCGACGATGCGGGGGTGCTCGCCTACTGGCTGGAGCCGCGGCACGAGGTGTTCGTCGCCGAAGACGGTGGCGAGATGCTCGGCACTTACTACCTGATGGCCAACCAGGGCGGTAACGGCAGCCATGTTGCCAATTGCGGGTATATGACCGCTGCCGCAGCGCAAGGGCGCGGAGTGGCGCGCGCCATGTGCGAGCATTCCATCGAGCGGGCAAAGCAACGCGGTTTCCGCGCCATGCAGTTCAACCACGTGGTATCGACCAACACCCGCGCCGTGGCGCTGTGGCAGTCGCTCGGGTTCCAGATCGCCGGGACGCTGCCGGGCGCCTTTCGGCACCCGGTGCATGGATATGTCGACAGCTATGTGATGTTCCGGTCGCTGCTCTAGCAGCGCACCGTCAGTCCTTGCCGAGAGTGGACGGCCACGTGCCGTGGAGATCACCTCCGCGGCCTTCGATCTCGAAGCCATGGGCGCCGAAGAAGTCGCGCTGGCCCTGGATGAGATTGGCGGTGCCCTGTGCCTGACGGTAGCTGTCGAAATAGCTGAGCGCAGCCGACAGGCAGATCATCGGAAATTCGCCGAGAGCTGCGGCCGAGACCACCTTGCGCAGATGCGGGTGAGCTTCCTTCATCAGGTCGACGAAGTCCGGCACGACGAGGAGGTTGACGTTTCCGCCCTTCTCGTAGGCCGCGGACATCTGGTCTAGGAAGCGCGAGCGGATGATGCAGCCGGCGCGCCAGATCTTGGCGATGGTGGCAAGCGGCAGGTTCCAGCTGTTCTCCTCACTGGCCTTGGCGATGACCGCAAAGCCCTGGGCGTAGGAGACGATCTTGCCGGCGAGCAGCGCCTGCTCGAGGTCGGCCAGGGTCACGTCTGTCCGAGCACGGCTCGGCTTGCCGTAGATGCCTTCGGCGGCGACGCGCTCAGCCTTGCGGGACGAGATCGAGCGGGCGGCGACGGCGCCCTCGATGGCGGTTGCCGGCACGCCCATCTGCTGGGCTGCGATGGCCGACCAGACGCCGGTGCCCTTCTGGCCGGCCTTGTCGAGGATGAGCTCAACCAGCGGCTTGCCGGTCTGCTCGTCGACAGCGTCGAGGACGTGGCCGGTGATCTCGATGAGGTAGGAGTTGAGCGGACCCTTGTTCCACTCCTTGAAGACTTCGGCGCAAGCCTTTGGATCCATGCCCAGACCATCGCGCATGACGCCGTAGATCTCGGCGATCATCTGCATGTCGCCGTATTCGATGCCGTTGTGGATGGTCTTGACGAAGTGACCGGCGCCGCCTTCGCCGAGATAGGCGCAGCAGCTTTCGCCCTTGAACTTGGCAGCGATGGCGGTCAGCACCGCCTCGGCATTGTGCCACTGCTCCTTGGAGCCCCCGACCATGATGGAGGGGCCGTGGCGGGCGCCCTCTTCGCCGCCGGAGACCCCGACGCCGAGATAGCCGATGCCCTTGGGCTTGAGATAGTCGAAGCGGCGCTGGGTGTCGGTGAACAGCGAGTTGCCGCATTCGATGATGGCGTCGCCGGCTTCAAGATGCGGCAGCAACTGCTCGATCATCGCATCGACCGGAGCGCCGGCCTTGACCATGATGATGATGGAGCGCGGGCGTTTCACCGTCTGGACGAAATCGGCGAGGTCGTACTTGGCGATGGTACGGCCGTCGAGGCCCTGCTCCTTGGCCTCGGCGAGGAACTCGTCGATGCGACCCGAGGAGCGGTTGTGGACAGCGATCGTGTAGCCTTTCTCGGCGATGTTGAGCGCGAGGTTCGAACCCATCACCGCAAGGCCGATAAGGCCGATATCCGCTGTCGACATGCGAGCAGTCCTTCTGAAGTCACAACAATCCAATGGACGCGAGGGTTTGGCTCACGCGGGGCGACCTGACCACAAAGCCGCTGCTGACGGAAGCCACCGCAGGGGAAATTTTGAGCCGATCGGCGGCCTTGTATGGAAGAAGCTGTTGCCAGCGCAAGCCCTCCCTCATACGGTCGGGCTCATTCTTTCGGAGCATTCGATGACCTCATCTTTCGATCTGACCGGCCGGCGCGCGATGGTCACCGGCTCCAGCCGAGGCTTGGGCTTCGCCATGGCCAAGGCGCTAGCTGCGTCCGGTGCCGAGATCGTGTTGAACGGGCGCGCCCCCGAAGCACTGGGGGCGGCTGCAGACGAACTCGCCCGCGCCGGCGCGATGGTGAAGGCGCTGGCCTTCGACGTCACCAGCGAAGACAGCGTCAGCGAGGCCATCGAGCACTGCACCAGCGAGATCGGGCCCATCGATATCCTGGTGAACAATGCCGGCCAGCAGGTGCGTGGCCCGCTCGAGGAGTTCCCGGTCGACAAGTTCGAGCAGTTGCTGACCACCCATGTCACCGCCACCTTCATGGTCAGCAAGGCGGTGGTGAAGCGCATGATGGAGCGGCGGTTCGGCCGCATCGTCAACATCTGCTCCATCGTGACCAATGTCGCTCGTCCGACGGCAACGCCCTACGCCGCCGCCAAGGCAGCCGTGGGCAACCTAACGCGCGGCATGGCGACGGAATGGGCCAAGTACGGCATCAACGTCAACGCGCTGGCTCCGGGCTACTTCAGGACCGACCTCAACGCGACGCTGATCGCCGACCCCGAGTTCAATGCCTGGGTGGAAAAGCGCACGCCCATGGGCCGCTGGGCCGAGCCGGATGAACTCGGCGGCGCGGTCGTCTTCCTGGCGTCGCCAGCCGCCAGCTTCGTCAATGGCCACATCCTCTATGTGGATGGTGGCTTTACGGCTACGGTGTAGCCATGACCCTGGTTTCTGCACGAATAGTCATTGTCATGGGCGTCAGCGGGTCCGGCAAGTCGACCACCGGTCAGGCTATCGCCCGGCAGCTGCATGCCCCATTCCTGGATGGGGACCAGTTCCATCCGCCGGCCAATGTCGAGAAGATGCGGGCCGGCACGCCGCTGACCGATGAGGACCGGTGGCCATGGCTCGAGCGGCTGGCGCAGGCGCTTCGGGAAGCGGCCGAGCCCAAGGGCGTCGCGGTCGGCGCCTGTTCGGCGCTGCGGCGGATCTACCGCGACTACCTGGTGGAAAAGGCCGGCGAGCCGATTCTGTTCGTCTACCTGGACGGCAGCAAGGAACTGATCGCCTCGCGCATGGCGACCCGGCAGCACGAATACATGCCGGCAGCGCTGCTCGACAGTCAGTTCGCTACGCTGGAGGTGCCTGATCCCGCGGTCGAGAACGTCATGGTGGTTCCCATAACCGACAGCGTCGACAAGATCACGCGGGCGGTGCTGAAGAACCTCGAGCATCTGAAGAGCTTCCGGCGCTGGCAGTAGTGCGGGGTTCTCCAGGTCAGGCAGGTTCTGGCGGACCGTCTGATCGTGCCAGGCTGGCGTTGAAGTAGCGATCATCGGCCGAGACTTCTTCTCCCACCCAAGGCGGCAGTTGCACCTGCTGGTCGGCACTATCGAGCTCGACCTCGGCGATCACCAGCCCCTGGTGACGGCCCTCGAACACGTCCACTTCCCAGACGAGCCCGCCGAAGGGAACCAGGTGGCGCTGCTTGCCGAGCGTGTGCGGCTCGGCAATGGTATAGAGCTCCACGGCATCCTCATATGGGATCGGGTACTCGAACTCGGCACGGGAGATTCCCTCCATAGCGCCCTTGAGGGTCAGAACGGCCCGTTGGTCGTCCAGGAGCCTCACGCGCACCGTCGCCTTGCTGTTGGAGGAGAGATAGCCCTGCCGGATGGTGAGCGTCTGCGTGACCAGCGGCCGCCACCTATCGGAGGTCACCAGAAACTTGCGCTCGATCTCACGTCCCATTCAACGCTCCGGCAACAGACGCCAATAGGCCGCGAAGCGGTCGCGCAAGGCCCCTGCCCGTTCGGCCGTCACCTGCGCGCCCAACTGCAGGGCCGCCTTGGCAAGATCATGCTGGCGCTTTACGACGGCTGCATGAACGCGGTCCACCACTGCCCTCTCCACGGTCCCGTCGCCGGAGTCGAGCCGCTCCGAGAGGACGGCGAGGTTGTGGTGGTCACCCAGATTCTGGCCCAGCTTGTCCAGGGTGTTTCGTTGCGGCGACAGGGAGTCGGGAGCCGTCCGTTCCAGTAGCGTCACGTGGTGCCAGTGGTACTTCACCGCCTTTCGACACTCGTGCAGGTCTTCGGCATTGCCGGAGCGAGAGGCAGTGGCGAAATCCTCACGCAGGGTTCTGTAGGTTGTCTCGAGGCCGTCCTCCAGCAGCCCGAAGCCGCTGCCGTCGAGCTCCCAGTCGGCGATCCGATCGCGCAGCGGGCGCATTCGGGCGGTGAAATCTTCCAGGACAGCACGGCCATGCGGCTCCGACATCGCACCTTCCGGCGGCTGCAGCAAGGCGCGGACGGCTTCCCGGTCTTCCACGGACAGGGACAACGCGCCTTCGGCAACCAGGGCATCAAAGGTATCGAGCACCACTCTGGCGTCGCGGCTGCCGGAGAGTTCGGCCGCAGCATCGCGGATGGTGGCGTTCTCGCGAGAGTAGCCATCGAACACCGGGCGGATAAGCCGGAGCAGGCCCCGCAGTCGCTTGCATCGACGCCGGATGCGGTGGACCGTGGCATCGAAGCCTTCCGCCATTTCCTCCGCGTCTGCCAGCGCTTTGTCAGCCTGCTCGAGGGCGATGCGACGGATCTGGCCGGCTGTGTCGTTGCGGGTGCTGAAGGCGAACGCCATGATCGCTAGAAGTCCAGTGCGAGTTGGCCTGCCGGAGCAGCGCTGGTGCGGGCGCCCTCCAGCAGGAGGAGATGCCGTTTGCTGGCACCACCACCGGGCGCGGAGAAGCCGCCGAGACTGCCGTTGGCGCCGAGGACCCGATGACAGGGAATGATCAACGGAATGGGGTTGGCTCCCATCGCCTGCCCCACAGCGCGCGACAGGCCGACATCGCCAAGCTGGCGGGCCATGGCGCCGTAAGTGGTTGTTCCGCCATAGCCAATTTCTGCCAGCAGGCCATAGGCGCGGCGGTGGAACTCGGGTAGACCGGTGAGGTCGAGCGGCACGGATGCAAAGTCCACCCGCTCGCCGTCGGCGTAACGCTGGATCAGCTGGATGACTTCTAGGATGCGCGGCGGCGGGTCGGCCGGTGCGCCGTCGAGGTGCTGGCGGAGGCGATCGGGATCGCTGTTGGGCAGCAGGAGGCGGCACACACCGGCGTCGGTCCAGCCGATGCCGAACTCACCCAGGGCTGTGGAGAATACCGCCGTTTGCATGCAGAGAGGTTAGCCTAACGGCTTGAAAAAGAAAGGGCCGCTCGGTGGAGCGACCCCTTCGTGCTAGTGCTTGAGGGCGTCGCGGACGCCTTCCTTGGCCTGGCCGACCTTTTGCTGCAGTTTGCCTTCGGCCTTGTCCATTTTGCCTTCAGCCTGCAGCTTTTCGTTACCGGTGAGACCACCGGCTGCGTCTTTCAGGGCACCTTTTGCCTGCTTTCCGGCACCTTTGGCTTCGTCCTTGTGCATGGCACGTCCTCCGTTGTTGATGGAAGCTAAACCCCCGGGAGCGGTTAGACGTTCCTTCACGACAGCTGGCGCGGCTTTGAGCCGGCGCAACATTCTGCTAGAGCCCGGCAGTGACCGGACCCATGCCCACCCTTCTCGACTACCGCCCGCCGATGGAGCCCTATCTCGGTGTGCTCCACATCGACGACGACATCCTTGTCGTCGACAAGCAGAGCGGGCTGCTCACCGTACCGGGCAAGGACCCGTCGCTGTGGGACTGCGTCGAGCATCGCGCTCGCCAGACGTGGCCGACGGCGGGGGTCGTGCACCGGCTCGACAAGGATACGTCAGGCGTGCTGGTGCTGGCACTGAACAAGCGCGCCCATGGCCGCATCGGCTCGCAGTTCGAACACCGCAAGACGACGAAATCCTATGTCGCGCGGGTCGCCGGGGTGATGGAGGCGGATAGCGGGCTGGTCGACCTGCCGCTGGCGACCGACTGGGAGAACAAGCCGCGCCAGCGCGTGGACCATGAGAACGGCCGGGCTTCGCAGACGGAATGGCGGGTGATGGAGCGCGAGCCGAATGCCACCCGGGTACGGCTGCACCCGCTTACCGGGCGCACGCACCAGCTCAGAGTGCACATGAAGGCCATCGGCCATGTCATTCTTGGGGATGCCTTTTACGGCGATCCTGAGACGATGGCAGCGGCCGACCGCCTGCAACTGCACGCGGCCGAACTGGGCTTTACCCACCCCACGACGGGGGAATTCACCACTTTCGTGGCCCCCACCCCGTTCTGAGCGGTCAGCTTTCGCCGAGCGATTCCGTTGCGGCAATCGCGGCCATGTTGACGATGCCGCGGCTGGTGCTCGATGGCGCCAGAATGTGAGCCGGCGACTTCGTCCCCATCAGGATCGGCCCGACCGAAAGGGCGTGATTCATTTCCTTGAGCAGCGTCATCGACAGGTTCGCCGCGTCGAGGTTGGGGAACAGCAGCAGGTTGGCTTCGCCGCGCAACACCGTTCCGGGGATATAGCGCTCGCGCAGTTCGCTGTTGAGCGCCAAGTCACCCTGCATCTCGCCTTCGACGATCAGGTTGGGGTCGATGGCCTTCAGCCGCTGATATACCTCGCGCATCTTTTCGGCGCTCTCGCCGTCGCGCGATCCGAAGTTGGAGTAGCTCAGCAGGGCAATACGCGCTTCGATGTTGAAGCGCTTGAGGTGATCGCGTGACTGGAGGGCAATCCCGACCAGAGCGTCGGCGGACGGGTTGATGTGAACATAGGTGTCGGCGAGGAAGAACACGCCGCGCGGCATGATCAGCATCGACAGAGCCGAGACATCCTGCACACCGTCCTGCAGGCCGATCACCGAGCGAATGTCGCGCACGTGGCGGATATAGCGCCCCTGCAGACCGCAGATCAGCGCATCGGCCTCGCCCCGCTTCACCGCCAGCGCCCCGATCACCGTGGTGTTGGTGCGCACGATGGTGCGGGCCGTCTCCGGGGTGACGCCGCTGCGGCCCACCAGGGAGTGGAACAGGGTGACATAGTCGCGGTAACGCGGATCGTCCTCGGGGTTGATGATCTCGAAATCGGTGCCGGGGCGCAGATGCAGGCCAAAGCGCTCGATGCGCGCCTCGATCACCGACGGGCGACCGATCAGGATGGGGCGGGCGATACGCTCCTCGAGCAGCACCTGGGTGGCGCGCAGCACGCGCTCGTCCTCGCCATCGGCAAAGGCGATGCGCTGGTTGCGGCCCTGGGCCCGATCGATGATCGGCTTCATCACCAGCCCGGAGCGGAAGACGAAACGGTTGAGGCTGTGGTGGTAAGCCTCCCAGTCGGTGATGGGGCGCTTGGCGACGCCGCTCTCGACCGCAG
The DNA here is from genome assembly GCA_023431205.1 of Pseudomonadota bacterium. Classification (GTDB taxonomy): domain Bacteria; phylum Pseudomonadota; class Alphaproteobacteria; order Rhizobiales; family Devosiaceae; genus Devosia. The sequence continues at coordinate 29,682 of JAEYXQ010000053.1, forward strand.
CCCGCGCCACGGCAGGCGCGATTCGCAGGATCAGGCGCTGGTCGAAGGGGTTGGGAATGATGTGGTCCGGCCCGAACACGGCAGGTGCGCCGGACGCGGACACTTCCAGGCCCGGATCATGGGCGAGCTTCGCGATGGCACGCACCGCCGCCAGCTTCATCTCCTCGTTAATCGTCGTTGCAGCGACATCGAGTGCGCCGCGGAAGATGAACGGGAAGCAGAGGACGTTGTTGACCTGGTTCGGGTAGTCCGAGCGCCCGGTACAGACCATGGCGTCCGGTCGCACCTCGCGTGCGACCTCGGGCATAATCTCGGGATTGGGATTGGCGAGCGCCAGGATCAGCGGACGCGGCCCCATGCGTTCGAGCATCGCGGGAGTCAGTGCGCCGGCGGCGGAAAGACCAAGGAAGATATCGGCGCCATCGATGACTTCAGCCAGACTCGTGGCATCGCTTTCGCGACGGAACTGCCCGCGCCACTTGTCATTGACGTCGTTGCGCTTGTGGGTAACGAGCCCGTCCTTGTCGGCCACCCAGATATTCTCGTGGCGGGCGCCAAGCGCCACCAGGACGTTGAGGCAGGCTATGGCCGCAGCGCCTGCCCCGGAGGTGCAGATCTTCACGTCCTCGATGCGCTTGCCGGCGAGTTCCAGGCCGTTGAGGACCGCGGCACCGACGATGATGGCGGTGCCGTGCTGGTCGTCATGGAACACCGGAATCGGCATCCGCTCGCGCAGCGCTTCCTCGATGGCAAAGCAGTCGGGTGCCCGGATATCTTCGAGATTGATGCCGCCGAAGGTGGGCCATAGGGGCGCCACTGCCTCGACGAAGCGGCCGGGATCGAGTTCATCGATTTCGAGGTCGAAGACGTCGATACCGGCGAACTTCTTGAACAGCACGGCCTTGCCTTCCATCACCGGCTTCGACGCCAGCGCGCCGATATTGCCCAGGCCCAGGACGGCGGTGCCGTTGGAGATCACGGCGACGAGGTTCTGACGCGAGGTATAGCGGGCAACGCTGTCCGGATCGGCCGCAATCTCCTCACAGGGCGCGGCGACACCGGGCGAATAGGCGAGCGCCAGGTCGCGCTGGTTGCCCAGCGGCTTGATCGGCTGGATCTCGAGCTTGCCCGGCTTCGGATATTCATGGAAATGCAGGGCCGCTTCGCGCAGGGCCTTGCGCTGCTCGTTGACGTCGGTGCTCACGCATTCTCTCCCTTGCCTGCGCGCTCTCGCGGCAACACAGGCGTGGCGTTGGTGCCATCAAACGGCGCCGATGAAAAGGCAAACTTGCCCTGCCGGGTGGAACTCAGGCAGCGGCGGCTTCAACGACCTCGTTGATGCGGGCGCGCGGCGCCACCGTGGTGTGCAGCGCGGTTGCCAGTTCGCGGAAGGGGCCGACCTTGAGCGCGGGGGCGAAGATGAAGCCCTGAGCCTGCAGCACGCCGTGGGCGCGCAGGTAGAGCGCCTGCTCCTCGGTTTCGACGCCTTCGGCCACGATATCGCAATTGAGGTCTTTGGCCATGGCAATGAGGCCATCAAGCACCGGGACCTGAGTCGTGCCGGGCTTAATCATGTCGATGAAGATGCGATCGATCTTGATGATGTCGCAGCCTAGGGTGCCGAGATAGGCCAGGTTGGAGTGTCCAGTGCCGGCATCGTCGAGCGCGATGCGGGATCCGAGGGCGTGGAGACCGGAGATGACGCTCTGGGCCACGGCCGAATTGCCGAGCGGGTGGCGCTCGGTGATCTCGAACACCAGCTGGCGGTAGCTGATGGCCGAGTTGCCGAAGATGGCCTGCACGTCGTCGACAATGCTGCCGTCTCGGAAGTGGCCCTCGAACAGATTGATGGAGATCTTGAGGTCCGGCATCATCTGCGCCAGGTCGCCGAGGTCGTACTTGACCTGCTGCATGAGCGAGAGGGTCATCGGGATGGCGAGCCCGGTCACCTCGGCATAGTCGATGAAGGCGCCGGGCGGCACGACCTTGCCGTTGCGCTTCTCCCACCGGCAGAGCACTTCGCAGCCTTCGAGCACGCCGGTGCGCAGGTTGATCACGGGCTGGTAGTAGGGCTTGATCTCGCCGCCGGCGATAGCCCGCTCGAGGTCGAAGGCCGGTACGCGGGACCGCCGGACGTATTGAAGCGCCAGGATTAGGAACGCCCCGCTCATCAGGCAGGCAACGACGGTGAAGCCCACATCGAGATCGGCGTAGTCGGCACGGGTCATCGCAAACGGCGCTGCGTATTCCACCTTCAGCGGCAGTTCACCTACGAAGGACTGCCCGTGAACGAACTCTGCACTGCTGGCGCGCCGGTCGAAGGCTTCGGAATCGCCGATGCTGAGGACCGGATCGCCATTGGCAAGGACGACGCGCAGCATGCCGCCACTGCGCATGCCCGCCGAGATGGCGTCGGTCCCCTGCGCCAGAAGCGGCAGGAAGACGGACACCTTGCGCGTGGTTCCGAAGGCCTGGGTGATCTTGAGCGCCGGGATGTCGAGGCTGCCCAGCATGACCACGGCCACCGTCTCGGTCTGGCCCGGGATGGGCAGGTCTTCCGACATGGGCGAGTACTGCACGATGCGGCCAAGGGCATCGCAGTACTGCACGGCATCGGCGTTCTCGACCAGCACCTGCTTGACGTGGAGGCTGGATTCCATCGCCGCCTGGGCGTTGGCGAGGAAGGTCGGGGTGCAGAGCGAGGGGCTGTCGGCGAGCACCGTGCGCAGGGTCGTCACCGATTCCTGGACGGCGGCTTCGATCTGCGCGGAGATAGCCGAGGCGTACCGTTCGGAGGTCGCCTTTTCCCTAACCCGGACGTAGGAATCGAGCAGGTAGTCGACCGCGAGGATCGGCACGAATGCGAGGATCGCGCCGATCAGCATCAGGACATTTGAATAGCGCGACCGCACAAGCGCGAATCCGGGAGAACCACCAGGTCCTCCAGCGATAGCAGTGCGATGTTAACGCGCCATTAAGGCTAGTTAACCGCCCTTGAGCGGCTATTGAACGTTGAGGCGGATGCTGAGCTCGCGCAACTGCTTGTTATCGGCGGGGCTCGGGGCACCCATCAGCAGATCTTCGGCCTGCTGGTTCATCGGGAACGCCGTGATCTCGCGCAGATTCTGCACACCGCACAGCAGCATGACGATGCGGTCGATGCCGAAGGCAGCACCACCGTGCGGCGGGGCGCCGAACTGGAAGGCGCGGTAGAGCCCACCGAACTGCTCTTCCACTTCCTCGCGCGACTTGCCGGTGAGTTCGAACGCCTTGACCATGGTCTCGGGCTCCTGGTTACGGATCGAGCCGGAGGCGATTTCGTAGCCGTTGCAAACCGCGTCGTACTGGTATGCCTTGAGCGAAAGCGGATCGGCCGAGTTCAGTGCCTCAAGACCGCCCTGCGGCATCGAGAAGGGGTTGTGCGCGAAGTCGATGCGCTTTTCTTCCTCGCTCCACTCATAGAACGGGAAATCGACGATCCAGCACAACGCGAACTGCTCGGTGTCCACCACCCCGAGATCGGTAGCGACCTTGGTGCGGGCCTCACCGGCGAACTTGTAGAACTTCTCCGGGCGACCGGCGACGAAGAACACGGCATCGCCGTCCTCGAGGCCAAGCTGGGCCTTGAGGGCTGCGGTGCGCTCCTCGCCGATGTTCTTGGCGATCGGACCGGAACCGGCGCCGTCCTTGAAGAAGATATAGCCAAGGCCCGGCTGGCCTTCGCCCTGCGCCCAGGCATTCATGCGGTCGCAGAAGGCGCGGCCGATCGGTTCGGCGCCAGCCTTGTTCTTTGCCGGAATGGCCCAGACTTCCACCTTGGGGTCGGCTTCGATCTGGTTGGCGAAGACCTTGAAGCCCGAACCGGCGAAGTGCTCGGTTACGCCCTGGATCTCGATCGGGTTGCGCAGGTCCGGCTTGTCCGAGCCGTATTTGCGGATGGCGGTATCATAGGGAATGCGCGGCCAGTTGCGGGTGACCCGCTTGCCGTCGGCAAACTGCTCGAACACGTTCGTCATCACCGGCTCGACGGTGTTCCAGATGTCTTCCTGGGTGACGAAGCTCATCTCGAGGTCGAGCTGGTAGAACTCGCCCGGCAGACGGTCGGCGCGCGGATCCTCGTCGCGGAAGCAGGGCGCGACCTGAAAATAGCGGTCGAAGCCGGCGACCATCAGCAGTTGCTTATACTGCTGCGGGGCCTGCGGCAGCGCGAAGAACTTGCCGGGATGAATGCGGCTCGGGACCAGGAAGTCACGCGCGCCCTCGGGCGAGGAGGCCGTGAGGATCGGGGTGGAAAACTCGGTGAAGCCTGCGCCGCCCATGCCGGCGCGCATGGCCGAGATGATCTTGGTGCGCTTGACGATGTTGGCGTGCAGCTTTTCACGGCGCAGGTCGAGGAAGCGGTACCGCAGGCGAATGTCTTCGGGGTATTCCTGATCGCCGAACACGGGCAGCGGCAACTCTTTGGCGGCCGACAGCACTTCCAGCTCGCGAATGAACACTTCCACCTTGCCAGTGGCGATGTTGGGGTTCACCGCGGCGGCGTCACGCAGCTTGACCTCGCCATCGATGCGCAGGACCCATTCGGAACGGACCTTTTCCGCCTCGGCAAAAGCGGGGGAATCGGGATCGATGACGCACTGGGTGACGCCGTAGTGGTCGCGCAGGTCAATGAACAGCAGGCCACCATGATCGCGGATACGATGCACCCAGCCGCTGAGGCGCACGGTCTGGCCCGCATCGGCGTCGGTCAACGCGCCACAGGTGTGCGAGCGATAGCGGTGGAGGGTCATGGCATACTCTGGAAAACTGCGGAATCTGGCGCGGGTAAAGCACACGCAGGCCCCGGCTTGTCAAGGCGCGGTGCCCCTGGGCAGGCCATCGGAGCCTGGCTGGCACCGCCCGCGAAATCGGTGGAGCCGCAGGCTCGACCCTGCTAGGAAGAATACCGGCTTTTTTGAGACGGAAATTTGACGGACCACAGTATGGATCTGATCACCACCACGGACGTGCTCGCGGATTTCTGCGAGCGCGCACAGAAGTTTGACTTCGTCACCGTCGACACCGAGTTCCTGCGAGAAACGACCTACTGGCCGAAACTGTGCCTGATCCAGGCGGCGACCGACGACGAAGCGGTGCTGATCGATCCGCTGGCGCCGGGGCTGGACCTGTCGCCCTTTTTCACCCTGCTGGCCAACCCGAACGTCACCAAGGTTTTTCACGCCGCCCGGCAGGACGTGGAAATCTTCGTCAAGCTCACGGGCGAGGTGCCGCACAACATCTTCGACACCCAGATCGCCGCCAGCGTCTGCGGGTTCGGCGACAGCGTTTCGTATGACAACCTGGTGCGCTCGATCGTCAAGATCGAGCTCGACAAGTCGAGCCGCTTCACCGACTGGTCGGCGCGGCCTCTGTCGGAAAAGCAGCGGCTCTATGCCATTGCCGACGTCACCCACCTGCGCGACATCTATCGCGAGTTGCGCGAGCAGGTCGACCGCACCAAGCGCTGGGACTGGGTCGAGGACGAACTCGGCGTCCTGCGCAACATCGATACCTATGTGATCCGCCCCGAGCGCGCCTGGGAGCGGCTCAAGATGAAGGTCAACCGCGCACGGGACTTGGCGGGGCTGCAGAAGCTCGCCGAGTGGCGTGAGCGCAAGGCGCAGGAGACCGACCAGCCGCGCAGCCGCATCCTCAAGGACGACGTGCTGTTCGAACTGGCGCAGCAGCGGCCGCTGACGCCGGACGCGTTCGAGAAGCTGCGGGCGGTGCCGCGGGGCTACGGTCGCAGTTCGGCTGCAGCCGAGATCATGACCCTGCTCAAGGAGGTCGAGGCACTGCCCAAATCGGCATTGCCGCCGACGCCGGAGCGCTATCGTGGCCCCTCCCCCAAGGGCGCCGTCGGCGACCTGCTGCGCGTGCTGCTGAAATCGGTTGCCGAACAGCACGGGGTGGCGGCGCGGATCATCGCCACCTCGGACGACATCGACGCCATCGTGCTCGATGACGATGCCGACGTGCCGGCGATGCGGGGCTGGCGGCGGAAGCTGTTCGGGGAGAAGGCGCTCGCCATCAAGCATGGCCGCATCGGGCTCGTCGCTACCCGCAAGGGCGTGGTGGAGTTCGCGGTGAAACAGGCCGAGCCGGCCGAGTAATTATTCGGCGTCAGCGAGCCAGCCGACGGTGATGCGCTGGAACAGATGTCCCGGCTTCATGGTGGCGAGCCAGCGGTGGAAAGCGTCGAGGTCGGTGAAACCGGCTCGGCGCGCCTCCTCCGCAGTGACATCCTCCGGCTGAAGGTCATCGATTGCCTTGATGGCGAGGGTGCCCAGCCTGGTCTTCAGCGTACCGCCGGCCTTGACGGTGGGGCGGCTCCAGCGGCGAAAGATCAGGTCCACCTTGCCGGCGCGGATCTCCTCGACCAGTTCGCGCTTGAGCAGCATCAGTCGAGCACCGCCGTGGCCAGCATCTCGACGCGAAGGCCGGCCGCCAGCAGTTCCTTGACCACCACCGTGGCACGCACTGGATAGGGCGCGGCGAAGAACTCGCGATAAACAGTGTTCATGCCGCCGGCGTCGGCGCTGTCGACCAGAAACACCTGCACCTGCACGACGTTGGCCAGGGTTCCTCCAGCCGCGCGAACGGCCATGTCGAGGTTCTGCAGCGTCCGCCGTGTCTGGGCTTCGATGCCGCCAGCGACGATGGCGCCGGTTTCCGGATCCTCCGCAATGGCGACGAGCCAGAGGTGCTTGCCGGCCCGCACCGCGTCGCTGACGGGAGCGGAGGATGGCGCGATGCCGGTGGGGATGGATTCGATGGTCAAGAGAACCTCACAGAAAGGATGCGCCGGGCGGCAGCAGGTGCCGAAGCCGGGCCTCTATAGCAGCGCGGTCTGGGACTGCCACCTGCGGCACATGGCCAGCGAAGGTGTGCTTGAAGCCGGACGCAGTGACAATGGCGACGGTGCCGGGGCGCACCCGCTCCGGATTTTGCATCAACCAGGCGACCGCGGCGCAGGCGGAGAATTCCGCATCGAGCCCGTCGTGGCGCAGGAGCGCCGCGCGGGCGCTGGCCATGACCTCGTCGCTCACCGCGTCGGCAAGGCCGCCGTGGCCGCGCAGCAGCGACAGGACGCGGGTGCCGTCCTGCGGATAGCCCTCCAGCCGGTCGGCAATGGCCCCGGCCGCTGTGGTGACGGGCAGTTGCCAGGGCACGACATGGTCACTGCCGGCGCGGAAGGCGGCGGCGATGGGTGCGCAACCCTCTGCCTGTATGGCCACCGGAAATACGGGAGCGTGCCCAGCTTCCCGCAGGCCGTTGACCGTGCCGACCAGCACCGGCCCGGCGCTGACCGGGGCCACCACGTGCTGCGCCTGCGGCAGTTGCACCGCGAGTTCGCGACCGATGGCGCGGCAGCCCCACTCCGCCCAGGGAGAGGCGAAGGTCGACAGGAGCGGGAAATAGCCAAGTTCCGCAGCGATCCGGTATGCCAGCGCGTAGGAGGCGCTCGGCCCGTCGCCGGCCCGCAGCACTGTGGCGCCGCGGGCAAGGATCGGCAGCATGCGGGCGTCGGGCGTGCCTTCCGGCACGACCGCGATCATCGGCAGCCGGTTCCGGGCTGCAAACACGGCAGCGGACACCGCAGCGTTGCCGCTGGACGGCACGACGATGCCTCGGCACTCCGGCTCTCGCTTCAGAAGGGCGGTGAGGGTGGCGCGAATGATGCGGTCCTTGAAGGAGCCGCTGATGTGGCTGCCTTCATATTTGATCCACACCCCGTCCAGTCCCGGAATGCGGGACGGCAGGAGGGGCGACCACGGCTGATAAGGATGCTGCCATAGCGCTTCGGGGAGCGGATCGGCGATTTCCACGATCAAGCCATCGTCGCCATAACCGAGGGAGACGTCCTCAAGGGGAATTCGCCGCGGGGGAGCGCAGACGTCGGCGGAGGGAGCCTCAAGTTCCAAGAGTCAAAACCCCTATGACTGGGCGGCGTTGGAACCGGTCGGTGGCCGTACCACCAGGATGTCGCTGGTGACCGATTCCAGGATGCGCGGCCCTTCCCCGCCAAGCAGCGCATGAAACAGGCGACCCCGTTCATAGGCACCGATGATGGTGAGGTCCGTCTGGTGATCGCGGGCGTAGCGATAGAGCATCTCGGACGGTGGCCCGTGCTCGACCAGCGTCTCGAGGGTATCGCGAACCGCCTGCGGCAGTTGCGCCTTGCGGACGAACGCGTCGATGGTTTCGCGCTCCATGGATTGGAAGTCGCGGCTGAGGCTGTTGTCGGCAAGAAGGGAGCGATACGGCAGTTCGAAAGCGTGCATGAGGGTGAAGCGTGCGGACGGGAACAGCCGCGCCGCTGTCTCGAAGCCGATCAGCGCCTCGTCGGTGAAGTCGGTGCCGACCAGAAGCTGCTGGTATGCGCCGCGAACCCGCTGCTTGGCGACGAGCACCGAGACGGGTGACGACCGGAACAGCTCGCTGAGCGTCGCACCCAGCCCGCCCAGGGGCCGGTGCCGGCCCTCTCCGACGATGATCAGGTCGCACTGATCGGCCGCGGCCGTGTCGAAAATCGCCTGCGCGGCCGGCTGGTCGACGACGCGGATGTGGACGGAGCCAACGGCGCCGAGGTCCTCGCGCAGTTGCTGCTCTATGCGCCCAGGGGCATCGGCAGGATTCGTCCATGATGGGAGCGGCGCGGACTCCTCCCACGGCTCGGCCCGCTCCAGCGCGTGCAAGGCCACGAGTTCGGCGTTCCATGTCCGGGCGAGTTGCACGGCACGGTCCAGGGCACGATCCGCCTGCGCACTGAGGTCGGTTGCCAACAGGATGCGGCGCGGCGGGGTGGCTGGCCAGCCGGTGTCACTCATTCGCACTCTCCTTGCTCAACGGTGATTCGACCTGCGCCGATTTCGGAGGCTCATAGCGGTGATGTACGGGCCGAGCTTAGGACTGAGTGCACCTGAGCGGCAAGGCAGGCTGTCAATTGCGGCGGACGCGATCCGGTCACGAGATTTTTGGTCGGAAAATCAGCACCAAAGGACAGTGTGACGCTCCCTGGCGCATTGTGCAGCAGGAGCGAGTTCCCTAGGTTGCCGTCATGTCCGAACTGATCATTACCCTGCTATGGGCGCTGCCTTTTGCTGCCAGCGTGGTGGCGATCCTGCTGCCGACCTCGGCCCGCAACGGGGCGGCCTGGCTCGCGGGCAGCGTCGCTGCCATCGGGTTTGTTCTGACGGCCGTGTCGTTTCCGTCGCTGAGCGGCGGCAGGGTGCTGCGGGTGGCGATCGAGTGGATCCCGATGGCGGGGTTGAACCTCGACTTCCGGCTCGATGGCCTGGCCTGGCTGTTCTGCATCCTTATCACCTTCATCGGGCTGCTGGTGGTGCTTTATGCGCGATACTACATGTCGCCGCGCGATCCGGTGCACCGGCTCTATTCACTGTTGCTGGCCTTCATGGGCTCGATGATCGGCGTGGTCCTGTCCGGCAACATCATCCAGCTGGCGATCTTCTGGGAAGTCACCAGCCTCGTCTCGTTCCTGCTGATCGGCTACTGGTATCACCGCGGCGAAGCCCGCGATGGCGCCCGCATGGCGCTGATCGTGACGGGCGCCGGCGGGCTGGCCCTGTTCTTTGCCATGCTGCTGGTGGGGCACATCGTCGGCAGCTACCAGCTCGATGACGTGCTTGCATCGGGCTCGCTGATCGTCGAGCACGAGCTCTATCCGGTCACGCTGGTACTGTTCCTGGTCGCGGCCTTCACCAAGAGCGCGCAGTTCCCGTTCCAGTTCTGGCTGCCCAACGCCATGACGGCGCCGACGCCGGTTTCGGCCTATCTGCACTCTGCGACCATGGTGAAGCTGGGCGTGTTCATCCTGGCGCGCTTCTGGCCGGTGATGTCGCAGTCGGACCTGTGGTTCTGGGTGGTCACCTATACCGGGCTGATCACGCTGCTGGTCGGCGCCTATACCTCGCTGTTCCAGCGCGACCTCAAGGGCCTGCTGGCCTATTCGACCATCAGCCATCTCGGCCTGATCACCACCTTACTCGGCATGGGAACGCCGCTGGCGGCGGTGGCGGCGATCTTCCACATCGCCAACCACGCGACCTTCAAGGCGTCGCTGTTCATGGCGGTGGGCATCATCGACCACGAGACGGGAACCCGCGACATCCGCAAGCTCAGCGGGCTGCGCCGCGCCCTGCCCTTCACCTCCGCGCTCGCCATCATCGCCAGCGGCGCCATGGCGGGCGTGCCGCTGCTGAACGGGTTTCTCTCGAAGGAAATGTTCTTCACCGAAACGGCGGAGTTCGACCCCAACCCATTCGTCAACCTGTCGCTGCCGATCGTGGCGACATTCGCCAGCATGCTGAGCGTCGCCTATTCGATCAAGTTCGTGCACGGGGTGTTCTTCGGTCCGCCGGCCACCGATCTCGATCGCACGCCGCACGAACCGCCGCCGCTGATGCGCCGGCCGATCGAATTGCTGGTGCTGGCGTGCCTGGCGGTGGGCGTCGTCCCCGGCATCACCATCGGGCCGTACCTGGCTGCGGCCGTGACCTCGGTGCTGGGACCGGACGTTCCCTACTACAGCCTGTCGGTCTGGCACGGCTTCAACCTGCCGCTGGTGATGAGCCTGATCGCCATGGCCGGCGGAACGGTGATCTACATTTCCTACTATCGCCGGCTGCGCGACGTGGACGGCGTGCCCCTGCTGCGCCGCCTGCGAGGGCAGCGCATCTTCGAGCGCATCCTGCTCACCGCCACCAACAAATGGGCGGTGCGGTTGACGGCGGCGCTGGGCTCGAAACGGCTGCAGACGCAGATCTTCATCGTTGTGGCGGTAGCGCTGGTTGCCGGACTTGGCGCCGGGTGGGGGCGGCTGGGGCAGCTCCCCCTGCCACGCGAGTTCGATCCGGTGTTCGCGCTGGTGTGGGCGCTTGGTGCCCTGAGCGCGGTGGCGGCGGCCCAGCAGGCCAAGTACCATCGCCTGGCGGCCATGATCCTGCTTGGCGGGGCCGGGCTCGCCACCTGCATCACCTTTGCCTGGCTGTCGGCGCCTGACCTCGCCCTGACGCAGTTGCTAGCAGAGATCGCCACGACGGTGCTGATCCTCCTTGGACTGCGCTGGCTGCCCAAGCGCCTGCCGGTGCCGGAGGACGTCAGCTGGCAGGTGCGCTTCCGCCGGTTCCGCGACGCCCTGCTTGCCGGCGTGGTTGGCCTGGGCGTAGCCACGATGAGCTACGCGGTGATGACCAGCCAGCCTGGTGATGGCATTTCGAGCTTCTTCCTCGAGAACGCCTACCTGCAGGGCGGCGGGACCAATGTGGTCAACGTCATGCTGGTGGATTTCCGCGGCTTCGACACGCTGGGCGAGATCACCGTCCTCGGCATGGTTGCCATCACGGTGTTTGCGCTGCTGCGCCGGTTCCGCCCGGCGACCGACAGTCTCGAGCGCCCCGAGCAGCAGCAGGTGCAGGAGGCCTTCGCGGCCAAGGACGACAACGGGCGCGACGCGGCCGACTACCTTTTGGTGCCGGCCTACATGATGCGCTGGATCTTCCCGGTGGTGATCCTGATCGCCATCTACATGTTCCTGCGCGGGCACGATCTGCCGGGTGGCGGCTTCATTGCCGGCATCATCCTGTCACTGGCCTTCATCCTGCAATACATGGCGGGCGGGACGCGCTGGGTGGAAACCCGCCTGCGCATCCGGCCCATGCTGTGGGTGGGCTGGGGGCTGCTGCTGGCCCTGCTGACGGGGCTCAGCGCCATGCTGCTCGGTTATCCGTTCCTCACTTCCGCCTTCGCCTATGCCGACCTGCCGCTGATCGGGAAGGTACCGATGGCGTCGGCACTGCTGTTCGACCTCGGCGTGTTCGTGCTGGTGGTCGGCGCCACCATGCTGATGCTGGTCGCCCTGGCGCACCAGTCCATCCGCAAACCGCAACCCGCCGCGCCGGCCCGCCGTCGCCAGATCCAGAAGTCCGACCAATGGAGCTGACACTTTCGCTTGCCATCGGCGTACTGATCGCCTCCGGGGTGTACCTGGTGCTGCGTCCGCGCACCTTCCAGGTGATCATCGGGCTGTCGATCATCTCCTATGGGGTGAACCTGTTCATCCTCGCCATGGGCCGGCTCCGCGTGGGAGCGCCGCCGATCATCGAGCACGGGACGGTGAACCCAGCCGACTACGCCGACCCGGTGCCGCAGGCGCTGGTGCTTACCGCCATCGTCATCGGCTTTGCCATGACGGCCCTGTTTCTCGTGGTGCTGCTGGCCGCCCGCGGCTTTTCGGGCAACGACCACGTCGACGGCAGGGGGAACTGAGGCATGGACCTGACGTCGCTGGCGGTCCTGCCCGTCCTCGTTCCCATGGCTGCCGTGATCGCCAACCTGGTGCTGGGCGACGGGCGCGGCCGCATCCTGGCCTACAACATCGCCTTCAGCATCGTGCTGGTGCTGGTCTCGGCCGCCTTGCTGGCGGGGCTGCTGGCCGGTGGTGAGACAGCCATGGCGGTCTACAGCTTCGGCAACTGGCCGATCCCGTTCGGTATCGTGTTCGCGGCCGACCGGCTGGCGGCGGTGATGGTGCTGACCACCTCGGTGCTGGCGCTGGCAGCCCTGCTCTTTGCCACCGCGCGCTGGTATCGGCGGGGCACCGCGTTTTTTCCCCTGTTCCATGCGCTGACCATGGGACTGAACGGGGCGTTCCTGACCGGCGACCTGTTCAACCTGTTCGTGTTCTTCGAGCTGCTGCTGGCAGCTTCCTACGGGCTGGTGCTGCATGGCAGCGGCCGCAACCGCGTGCGCTCGGCCCTGCACTATATCGCCGTCAATCTGGTGGCGTCGTCGATGTTCCTGATCGGCGTGGCGCTGATCTATGGCTCGACCGGCTCGCTGAACATGGCCGACATCGCCCGGCGGGCTGCGAGCCTTGAAGGCGACGCGCGCACCCTGTTCGAGGTCGGCGCATCGGTGCTGGGGATTGCGTTCCTGGTCAAGGCCGGCGCCTGGCCGATGCATTTCTGGTTGCCGCCTGCCTATTCGGCCGCCGCTCCCCCGGTGGCGGCGCTGTTCACCATCATGACCAAGGTGGGCTTCTACGCCGTGCTGCGCCTGAAGACGCTGGCCTTCCCGGCAAGCGAGTTCGGTGAGATCGCGCTGTTCGTGATCGGCATCGCCACCCTGGCCTATGGCAGCATCGGGGCACTGTCGTCCAAGGCGCTCGACCGGCTGGCGAGCTACCTGATCCTGGTTTCGGCCGGTACGCTTCTGCTGGCGGTGTCCTATGACGTGCCCGGGGTGACGGCCGGTGCACTGCTGTACCTCGTGGTGGCAACCTTCGCGGCGGGCGCGCTCTTCCTGCTCAAGGACATCATCGACCAGACCTTGCCTGCAGAGGCGCAGGTGCTCGCGATCTCGCTGGAGTTCTATGGTGAGGACGACGAGGAGGAAATCGACGAGGACGAGGAGGTGAGCCCCCGGGTGCCCACCGGTGCCGCCCTGATCAGCTGGTGCTTTGCCATCGTGGCGCTGGTGCTCGCCGGGCTGCCGCCGCTCGCCGGGTTCCTCTCAAAATTCGTGATGATCTCGTCGGCATTCACTGCGGTGGAGCAGCCCGGGCCGCTCACCTGGTGGTTCGCTGCAGCAGTGATCGCCTCGGGGCTGCTGGTCCTGATCGCCATGGTGCGCAACGGCATCAACATCTTCTGGACCTCCATGCCGGAAACCGGCATCCGCGTGCGGCTGCTCGAAATCATGCCGGTGGTGATGCTGCTGGCGCTGTGCGTGGTCGCAACGGTCATGGCCGGGCCCATCATCGACATCCTGTCGGGCACGGCGGGCAATCTGCACAACCCGGATATCTACATCACCGGTGTTCTCGGCAGCGGGGAGGTCAATCCATGAGACGGCTGCTGCCGCACCCTGTGCTCTCGGCGATGCTGCTCGGGCTCTGGCTACTGTTCCAGCAGTCCGCCGGTCTCGGCCATGTGCTGGTCGGCGCCGTGCTGGCGCTGGGCATTCCGCTGGCCGTTGCGCCGCTGCTGCCCGAGCAGGTGATTTTCCGTCGTCCGTTGGCGATCCTGAAGATCATCGCCTATGCCAGCATCGATATCGTCCGCTCCAACCTCGCGGTATTCTGGGTCCTGATCCACCCCAACGCCAAGCCGACGGCTGGTTTTGTGGAAGTGGACCTGGAACTGACGCATCCCTTCGGGCTTGCGGTGCTCGCCTGCCTCGTCACCGCCATCCCCGGAAGCGCCTGGCTCGAATACGACCGTACCCGCAGCGTGGTGCTGATCCACGTCTTCGACATTATGGACGAGGCCGAATGGGTGCGGACGCTGAAGAGCCGCTACGAGAAGCCGTTGATCGAGGTGCTCCAATGAGCGTGGCCATCCTGTCCTGGAGCCTGCTTGCGGCGCAGGTGATGTTGGCGCTCGGCATGCTGCTGGCGCTCTACCGCACCGTGTTCGGCCCGCGTGCGCAGGATCGCATCCTGGCGCTCGACGCGCTCTACGTGGTGGCGCTGCTGCTGCTGATCACGCAGGGCATTCGGACCGCGAGCCACATCTATTTCGAACTCGCCATGCTGATCGGCCTCCTTGGCTTCGTCGGCACGGTGGCGCTCGCCAAGTTCCTGATGCGCGGCGAGGTGATCGAATGATGGCCGAGCTTCCCCTCTGGCTGGCGGTGCTGCTGTCTGCCTGCGTGCTGATGGGGGCAGCCCTGACCCTCGCCGGCTGCTTCGGGCTGGTCCGGCTCAACAGCTTCTACCTGCGCATGCACTCGCCCACGATGGGCAC
>JAEYXQ010000107.1 GCA_023431205.1 Pseudomonadota bacterium
ATGAGAGAGCGGTCGCACCGAACCCTCGTAGACCTCATGGTGAGCCTGTCGAACCACGAGGTCGGTAACACCGCGCGTGTGATCCCTCGGCTCCTTCACCACCCCTCCCCCACCCCCGGTGTCACCCGGGCGAAAGCGGGGGGACCATCCTGAGATGTCCCAACAGCCGCAAGGCGGTGCCAGGCACCTCCGTGCACGCGACCTCGTCCTTCGACAAGCTCAGGATGAGGTCTATGAGAGAGCGGTCGCACCGGACCTTCGTAGACCTCATGGTGAGCCTGTCGAACCACGAGGTCGCGGCCACAAAATCCACCACCACCTCCTCAATCTATCCCGCATATCCCCACCCCCTCCGCATCGTGCATACTCCCCCCATCTCTTCCGCACGGGGCGGCCTGCAGCGACCAGTGGCGGAAGGACGGCCGGGCAGGGGAGGTCGCTCTTTCCCTGGGCTCGAGGGTGGTCCGCTCAGGTTCGGCGAGGATGGATCTTCCATCCCCCTGTCCGAAATGGAGTCGTCGCACCCCGTTCTAAAATCCCGGCGCCCCGAGGCGGTGACGTCTCACTAAATAAATACTCAGAGGCGGCACCGCCTCGGGGCCCCGCTCCTCTCCTCAACCGACGGTGACCCCGGCGGGCGTTTGCGCGCGCCTAGAAATCGGCAGCGATCCCCTTGATCTCCCAGTCGCCATAGCGCACTGGCTCGAGCCCGCCGCGGCCACCCTTCTCCGCCGGGGCAAAGGCGGTCCTAGCGTCGATCGCCTGGCGGCGCGCTTCGGCCTCGGCCAGCGCCCGTTGCGCGGCAGGGCTCAGCACCTTGGGCGGTGCGTCCGTCTGGTCAGTGCTGGTGTCGTCGGTGTCCATTTCGGCCCGTGCTTGCAGGGAACCCTTGGACACACAACATAATTGCCGTTACGTCCCAACCCAAGGGGTTCCGATGGCCAACTTCTTGCGCACCACTGTCCTGCTTGCCGCCATGACGGCTTTGTTCATGGTGGTGGGCTATTTCATCGGCGGCACCTCGGGCATGATGATCGCCCTGGCCTTCGCCGCCGTCACCAACCTGTTCGCCTACTGGAATTCCGACCAGATGGTGCTCAGGATGCAGAACGCCGTGCCGGTCGAACGCTCCCGCGTGCCCGAACTCTACGACATGGTCGACACCCTGTCGCGCAAGGCCGGCATCCCGACCCCCGGGGTCTATGTGATCCAGACCGATCAGCCCAACGCCTTCGCCACCGGCCGCAATCCGCAGAACGCTGCCGTCGCCGTCTCGACCGGCCTGCTGCGCCACCTCGACACCCGCGAAGTCGCGGCCGTGGTCGCCCACGAACTCGCCCATATCCGCTCGCGCGACACCCTGACCATGACCATGACGGCGACCCTTGCCGGCGCCATCTCGGCCCTGGCCCAGTTCGGCCTGTTCTTCGGCGGCGGCAACAACCGCGACAATCCCCTGGGCGGCATCGGCACCCTGCTGATGGTCTTCCTCGCCCCCGTCGCGGCCATGATGGTGCAGATGGCGGTGAGCCGGACCCGGGAGTACGAGGCCGACAAGGACGGCGCCGAGATCTCCTCGGACCCTCTCGCCCTCGCCTCGGCCCTGCACAAGATCGCTACCCTCGCCGGCCGCCAGGTCAATGTCGCCGCCGAGCGCAACCCGGCAATGGCGCACATGTATATCGTCAACCCTCTTTCCGGGCAGCGCATGGACAACCTGTTTTCGACCCACCCCGACACCGGCAACCGCATCGCCGCCCTGCAGCGCCTTGCGGCTGAAACTGGCAGTGGCGGTGGCACCAGCTTCACCCGTGCGGCCCCCCGTCCCCGCGTGGCGCCTGCGCCGGCCGGCCAGCGGGGCTGGCGGGTGCCGAGCGCCGGCCGCGACGACGGCCCCGGCGCCCGTGGTCCGTGGAGCTGAGCGGCAAACGTGGCAGGCAAGGCAGAACCGGCGGGGCTCAAGCTCCGCGTCATCGCAGCAGACCGTCTCAAGGCCATTCTGGGCGGCGAGCACTTCACCTCCCTATCGGCAGCCGACCTCGCTGATGGGCGTGATCGTGCCCTGGCCAACCGGCTGATCACAACGGCGCTGCGTCGCCACGGTCAGATCGATCACATGGTGGCTGAACTGCTGGACCGCGGCCTGCCGCCGCGCTCCGGCAGCTTCGAATCCGTGCTCCGCCTGTCGCTGGCGCAACTGGTCTTCCTGCCCGACCTCGGCGCCCACAGCGCCCTGTTTCTTGCCGTCGAAGCGCTGAAGCGCGACAGCAAGGCGCGCCACCTGACCGGGCTCATGAACGCCGTGTTGCGTCGGGCCCAGGCCAATTCGGCGCGCTACGGTCTGATGTCCGACGAGCTGTTGCTGCCCCCCGCAAGTGCCGAATCCTGGCGTGGCGCCTATGGCGACGACGCCGTGGCCGACATCGCCGAAGCCCTGCTCGCCGGCGCTCCGCTCGACCTCACCCTGCGCGACGACGACCCCGATCTGGTGGAAGCGCTTGGTGCCCGTCCGCTGATGGCCGACACCGTCCGCCTCGACAGCCGCGACCGCTCCGTCGACGATCTGCCCGGCTACACCGACGGGCGCTGGTGGGTACAGGATGCCGCCGCCGCGGTTCCGGCACGTCTGCTGAAGCTGCAATCCCCTGGTCGAGTGCTCGACCTCTGTGCGGCACCGGGCGGCAAGACCGCCCAGCTGATCAAGGCCGGCCACGCGGTTACCGCGCTCGACACTGATGTCGCCCGGCTGGAGCGCCTGGGTGGCAATCTCCAGCGTCTCGGCATGGCGGCCGAAACCATTCTTGCCGACGCCATCACCTATAGCCCGCACGACCCGTTCGATGGCGTGCTGCTCGATGCACCCTGTTCGGCCACCGGCACCTTCCGCCGCCATCCCGAGGTGATCTGGCACCGCAGCGAGCGCGACATCGCCAATCGCGTCAGGCTGCAGCGGCAGATGCTCAGGAACGCCCTCCACTGCCTCGCCCCTGGTGGCACGCTGATCTACTGCGTCTGTTCGCTCGAGCCGGCCGAAGGCGAGGAGCAGGCCGCCTGGATCGGCGCCGAACTGGACGAACTGGTGGCCGATCCCGTCCGCCCGGAAGAACTGCCCGGACTCGTCGATGCGGTGACGCCCGTGGGGACGGTCCGCATCCTGCCCGGGATGATCCCTGGGGGAATCGACGCTTTCTTTGTGGCGCGCTTCCGCCGCCGCTAGCATTTGAGGGAGCGCTCGGCGTAGATTCGACATATCGAGCCGGGGCGGACAACCGGACGAGGGTGGACAGCGTGAACATTGGCGGCAGAGCGGCCCAGGCGATCTGCATGCCCAGGTGGGAGCAGGTGTGGTGACACCGCCCCTGCCCGACCGCCTGCGCGGTGCCGCCCTCGGCGCCGCCGATGCCGTGGTGACCTGGCCGGTGATGCGCTGGACCTGGCGCGGCCTTGGCGACGACGCCTTTGCCGCCGAAATCCCCGAGATCCGCCCTGCCGACAGCGAAACCGTCCGCGACATGATGGCCGGGCGCTACCTGCTCGCCAGCAAGCTGGTCGAGACCGGGGGCGCCTCCCCCTTCAGCCTCGACAGCGCCCACCCCGACTGGTGGCAGAACCTGCATGGCTTCTCCTGGCTCCGCCATTTTCGCGATGTCCGCGATCCGGCGTCCCGGCGCTTTGCCCGCACCCTGGTGCTCGACTGGATCAGCCGTGAAGGCCAGTTCGACCGCGGCAGCTGGGCGGTCGGGCTGACCGCCCAGCGCGTTCTCAATTGGCTGCGGCACCTAGCGCTGCTGCTCGAAGACGCCACTGCCGAGCAGACCCGCACCATCCAGCGCGTCCTCGGCACCCAGGTGCAGAGCCTGAAATTCCGCGCGCCGCTTGCCCGCGACCCCGCCGATGCCCTGCTCGCCGTCATCGCTCTCGTCGGCGCCGCCTTCTGCGACCAGAGCGAATCCGCCGATCTCGGCAGCCGGGTCGACGCGCTCAACGCGACCCTTGCCGCCCAGCTCGATCCGAGTGGCCTCCATCTATCGCGCAACCCCAGGCTGCACCTGCAGCTGCTGGTCGAGCTCGCCAGCATCCGCCCCCTCGCTGCCTCGGTGAAAAGCGAAGCGGCCAACGAGCTCGGCGCCCAGATCGACCGCATGCACGAATCCCTCGATGCACTGACCCTGTCCACCGGTGAGCCGGCCTACTTCAACGGTGCCGGGCAACTACCCCACGATGTGCTGGTTGCGGTGCAGGCGCATGGACCGACGGCCCGTCGCAAGTCGCAACTGCTGGGCGGCTACGGCATCCTGCGCGACGGCAACACCGTGGTCATTGCCGACTCCGGGCTTTCCCCGCCGCCCGGATTCGGGCGCGATATCCACGCCGGTGCCCTCGCCTTCGAACTTTCGCATGGCAGCGAACTCATCGTCGGTAGCTGCGGCCCCGCTCCGGCCGATCTGGTTGAAAGTCGCGACCTGTTCCGCCAGGGCGTGGCCCACTCGGCTCCGACGGTTGATGCCGAGGACGTGCCGGGCGGCGCCCGGATCACGCTCGATCCCGCCGAACATGCGCTCACCTTGACCAGCCAGGGCTACGCGCGCCGCACCGGCTTCGAGATCGAGCGCCGCATCAGCCTGTTGTCGGAAGGCACAACCATCGTCGGTCAGGATCGCCTGATCGGTGACGGTGGCGGCACCGGTCTGTTATCCGTGCGCTTCCATCTCGGCCCCGGCACAATGATCCGCCGCAACTCGGGCGAAGCCATCGTCCGCCTGTTGCTGCCGAACGGCCAGATCTGGAGCTTCCTTTGGGAAGGCGCCAGCCTGCGCGAAGAGGAAAGCGTCCGCCAGTCGGCCTATCTCGGCTTCCATCGGACGCGCCAGCTGGTGCTGGAGGCCCCGGTCGCCAGCGGCGCCGAAATCGCCTGGATCATCACCCTCGAGCAGTGAGGCACCGGTTGGCGGCGCGGCCTCTTCGTGCTAGCGAGCCGCCATCAACACACACATGGATCCTGGTGAGATGAGCGACACTGTCCGCATCGGCCGCGCCCTGCTTTCGGTCTTCGACAAAACCGGCATGGCCGAGTTCGCCCGCGGCCTCAGCGAAGCAGGCGCGGAGTTGGTATCGACCGGGGGTACTCACCGCCTGATCAGCGAAGCCGGACTGCCGGTGCGCGAAATTTCCGACCTCACCGGGTTCCCCGAAATGATGGACGGTCGGGTCAAGACGCTCCACCACAAGGTCCATGGCGGCCTGCTTTCGGTTCGCGACAATGCCGAACACCGGGCGGCGATGGACACCCACGAGATCGGCGCCATCGATCTCGTCGCGGTGAACCTCTACCCCTTCGAAAAGACCGTAGCCTCAGGCGCAAGCTACGACGACATCATCGAGAACATCGACATCGGCGGTCCTGCCATGGTGCGCTCGGCCGCCAAGAACCACCGCTACGTCACCGTTGTCGTCGATCCGGCGGACTACGCCGAAGTTCTCGAAGCCATACGCGCCGGTGGTGTTCCCTACTCGCTGCGCCAGCGCCTGGCAGCCAAGGCCTATGCACGCACCGCGGCCTATGACAGCGCCATCTCTGCCTGGTTCGCCCGCGAAATCGACTACCCCGATGTCGGCTACCGCAGCTTTGCCGGCACCTTGCGCGAGGTGATGCGCTACGGCGAAAATCCGCACCAGTGGGCGGCCTTCTACGCAACCGGCGAAAACCGCCCGGGCGTCGCCACGGCCACCCAGGTGCAGGGCAAGACGCTGAGCTACAACAACATCAACGACACCGACGCCGCTTTCGAACTGGTGTCCGAGTTCGATCCGGCCGAAGTCGCAGCGATCGCCATCATCAAGCATGCCAATCCCTGCGGCGTGGCCACTGCCGCTGACCTGCTGACCGCCTACCGGCTGGCCCTGCGCACCGACCCGGTGTCGGCTTTCGGCGGTATCGTCGCCACCAATCGCGAGATCGACGCGGCCACCGCCACCGAGATCGTCAAGGTCTTCACCGAGGTGATCGTTGCGCCGTCGGCTACGCCGGAAGCGCAGGAGATCATCGCCGCCAAAAAGAACCTGCGCCTGCTGCTGACCGGTGGCGTTGCCGATCCCAAGGCCGACGGGCTGACCGTTCGCTCCGTGGCCGGTGGCCTGCTGGTTCAGGGCCGGGACAACCGCAATGTCGATGATTGTGACCTCAAGGTCGTGACCAAGCGCCAGCCGACCGAGCAGGAGATGGCCGACATGCGCCTTGCCGCCAAGGTAGCCAAGCACGTCAAATCCAACGCCATCGTTTATGTGAAGGACGGTGCCACCGTCGGCATCGGCGCCGGCCAGATGAGCCGCGTCGACTCCTCCCTGACCGGCCACCGCAAGTCGGTCGACGCAGCCAAGGCGGCCGGCCTCGAAAGCGCCTTGACGCAAGGCTCGGTGGCCGCGTCCGATGCCTTCTTCCCCTTCCCCGATGGCCTAGAGGCGCTGGTGACCGCCGGCGCCACGGCCGTGATCCAGCCTGGTGGCTCCGTGAACGATGCCAAGGTCATCGAGGCCGCCGACGCCGCCGGCATTGCCATGGTGATGACCGGCATGCGCCACTTCCGCCACTAGCTGGCGTACCCGTGAGTACGGTTATGCTTGACCACCATCAGCCCGAGGCTTAGAACGGCTCCAAACTCTTTGCTGGACTTCGTGAATGGCCAATCCGCGCACGCTCTACGACAAGATCTGGGACGACCATCTGGTGCAGAACAACGAGGATGGCACGTCCCTCCTCTATATCGACCGGCACCTCGTCCATGAAGTAACGAGCCCGCAAGCCTTCGAGGGTTTGCGGTTGAGCGGCCGCAAGGTTCGGCACCCGGAGCGCACGCTCGCGGTGGTCGACCACAACGTGCCCACCACCGATCGCTCGCTGCCCAATCCGGACCCGGAAAGCGCCGTGCAGATTGCAGCGCTCGAGGAAAACACCCGCGACTTCGGCATCGAATACTACGACCCGTTCGATCGGCGGCAGGGCATCGTGCACATCGTCGGGCCGGAACAGGGCTTTACCTTGCCGGGCATGACCATCGTGTGCGGCGACTCCCACACCTCGACCCACGGCGCCTTCGGTGCGTTGGCCCACGGCATCGGGACCTCCGAGGTGGAGCACGTTCTGGCCACCCAGACGCTGAAGCAGCAGAAGGCCAAGAACATGCTGGTGCGTGTCGACGGCCAGTTGCCGGCCGGCGTCACCGCCAAGGACATCATCCTCGCCATCATCGGCGAGACCGGTACTGCCGGCGGCAATGGCCACGTCATCGAGTTTGCGGGTGAAGCCATCCGCTCGCTGTCGATGGAAGGCCGCATGACGGTCTGCAACATGACCATCGAGGGCGGCGCCCGTGCCGGCCTGATCGCTCCGGACGAGAAGACCTTCGCCTATGTGAAGGATCGCCCCCGCGCGCCCAAGGGCAAGGCCTGGGACATGGCGCTCAACTACTGGAAGACCCTCTACACCGACGAGGGGGCGCATTTCGACAAGGTCGTGGTGCTCGATGCCAGCAGCCTGCCGCCGATCGTCTCCTGGGGCTCTTCGCCCGAGGACGTGATCTCGGTGACCGGCACGGTGCCGAACCCGGACGACATCGCCGACGAGAACAAGCGTGCCTCCAAGTGGCGGGCGCTGGAATATATGGGCCTCAAGCCCGGCACCAATATCACCGACATCAAGCTGGACCGGGTGTTCCTGGGCTCGTGCACCAACGGGCGTATCGAGGACCTGCGCGCCGCTGCCGCGGTGATCAAGGATCGCAAGGTGGCCAGCCACGTCTCGGCCATGGTCGTGCCCGGCTCGGGCCTCGTGAAGGAACAGGCCGAGCAGGAAGGCCTGGACGTCATCTTCAAGAACGCCGGCTTTGACTGGCGCGAGCCCGGCTGCTCCATGTGCCTTGCCATGAACCCGGACAAGCTCGCCCCCGGCGAGCGCTGCGCCTCGACCTCGAACCGCAACTTCGAGGGTCGTCAGGGCTTCAAGGGCCGCACCCACCTGGTGTCGCCCGCCATGGCCGCCGCGGCAGCCATTGCCGGCCACTTCGTCGATATCCGCGAGTGGCAGTGAGCCAGGCCGACTGGGGTGGGCGCTACGCGCCTACCCTCGACGACATCGAGGCCCTGGCGAGCGAGGCGCTCCGCACCTTGCCGGAGCCGTTCCGGTCACTTGCGGCAGATGTGACCTGCTCCGTTGCCGAGTTCGCCACTGAAGACGTCCTCGCCGATCTTGGCATGGACGATCCGTTCGAGCTGATGGGCCTGTTCCACGGCATCGGCATGACGCAGAATGGTGCAGTCCCGCAGACCGGCCAGCTGCCGAACACGGTTCTCCTCTACCGCCGGGCCATCCTCGACTACTGGGCCGAGAACGACGACAACACCCTGGGCGAAGTCGTCACCCATGTGCTGGTGCACGAACTCGGGCACCATTTCGGCTTCTCCGACGAAGACATGGAAGCCATTGAAGCTGCGGCAGCCGACGAGAGCTAGAAGCCGCGATCCTGAGGCGTAGGCGACTGCACGGCGATAGCTGCAGGCTTTCGCGCGGCGTCCGTGGTTGCACCCTCACCGTCATTGGCGACGAACTCGAACTCGGCTTCGTTGCCGCCAGCCGGATCATCGGACACTCGCAGGGCAAGCTGCCCCTCTTCGAGGGCTGCGAACCATTCTTCCCAACTGACGAGATGAAAGCCGCCGATCCGGTCAGGACCTTCATTGTTGTCCGAGTTCAGCGCGTGCTGTCCAAAGGTCAGCTGCAACAGGGTGCGGTTGCCGGTGCCCTCGGGCACATCCATCAGCATGGGATTGCCGCCGCGAGCCTCCACCCACTGTCGGATATCTTCGCGGCTGGTCAGGATCTGGGCCATGGATCGCTCCCCGGGTGTTCGGTGTTCCCGCAGGACAATCAAAGGGCGGCAGCATTGGTTCCCGCCCGATTTGCAAGCGCGCGTTCACCTGATAAACGACACCAAAACCAGCGAGGCCGCATGAGCCCCAGCAGCAAGTCCATCCTTCTCGGCCAGATCGGCGCCGCCCACGGCATCAAGGGCGAGGTGCGCATCGCCACGCACACCGAAGAGCCGGAAAACATTGCCGGCTATGGCCCCTTGGCGACCAACCGGCCGGGGCTCACGGTCACTATCACCAAGGTCCGGCGCCAGAAGAATGTGGTCGTCGCGACCATTGAGGGTGTCTCCGATCGTACCGCCGCCGAGCGCCTCAACGGCGTCGAACTCTATGTCGATCGCGACCGCCTCCCCGATCCGGACGACGAGGACGATTTCTACCACGCCGACCTCATCGGCCTCGCGGCCCGGCTCGATAGTGGCACGGTGATCGGCACGGTCGCGGCCATCCACAATCACGGGGCGGGCGACATCATCGAGGTGCGGGACGACCAGTCGGGCGACAGCTTCCTCTACCCCTTCACCAAAGCGGTGGTGCCGGAGGTCAAGCTGCCCGAAGGGTATCTGACCATCGTCGTGCCGCTTGACGCCCCGGAGGGCGAGGAAGAGCCGGATTGAGCTTTTCCGCCTCCATCATCACCCTGTTCCCCGATCTGTTCCCCGGCACGCTCGGCGCGTCGGTGCTGGGCCGCGGTTTGAACGAGGGTTTGTGGTCGCTCGAGACCGTGCAGCTGCGCGACTTTGCCACCGATAGGCACCGGACGGTGGACGATACTCCCGCCGGCGGTGGCGCCGGCATGGTGCTGAAACCGGACATCCTGGCTGCGGCCATTGACACGGTGTCGCCCTCTTCCGATGCCCGGCCGCGGCTGTTGATGTCGCCCCGCGGCAAGCCGCTGACCCAGGCACGGGCGCGAGAGCTGGCGCTAGGACCCGGAGCGGTGATCGTTTGCGGGCGCTTCGAGGGCATCGATCAGCGCGTCATCGATGCTCGCGGTCTCGAGGAAGTCTCCATCGGCGACTATGTGCTCGCCGGCGGCGAAGTGGCCGCCATGGTGCTCCTGGAAGCCGTCGTCCGCCTGATCCCAGGGGTGCTGGGCGGTGCCGACAGCCACGCCGAGGAAAGTTTCGAGAACGGCCTGCTGGAGTATCCGCAATACACCCGTCCGCAGCTGTTCGAGGGCGTGGGGATACCGGACGTGCTCACCTCCGGTGACCATGCCCGGATCCGCAAGTGGCGCCAGGAGCAGAGCGAGGCGCTGACCCGTCAGCGGCGGCCGGACCTTCGGAAGTAGCGAGCCGCACTCCGAGACGCCGAGACTGGACTCTGCCGCCATTATCCCCTATACGCGCGACGATTGCATGGCGGGCGGTTCGGACCCGGCACGCCTCCTAACAAGAAGACTACCCTCCGTTACACCAACCAAGACCGGGCGACGGCTCTCGAGCCGGATAATCGCTCCATTGAAAAGATCGAAACGGATCGACCATGACCAACATCATCCAGCAGCTCGAAGCCGAGCAGCTCCAGGCGCTCGGTGCCAAGCGCGAGCTCCCCGAATTCACCCACGGCGATACCATCAAGGTTTGGGTGAAGATCACCGAAGGCAACAAGGAACGTCTTCAGGCCTATGAAGGCGTGGTGATCGCCCGCAACGGCGGCGGCCTCAACGAGAGCTTCACCGTTCGCAAGATTTCCTACGGCGAAGGCGTCGAGCGCGTGTTCCCGCTCTACTCGCCCAACGTTGCCTCGATCGAGGTGATCAAGCGCGGCAAGGTCCGCCGCGCCAAGCTCTACTACCTGCGTGACCGTCGCGGTAAGTCGGCCCGTATCTTTGAATCGACCAACGCCCGTACCCGCAAGATCGAGGCCGGCGAGCGCGAAGCGGCCCAGGCTGCCCGCGAGGCTCGTGAAGCCGAGAAGATTGCTGCTGCCGAGGCTTTCGCCGCCGAGCAGGCCGCCAAGGACGCCGAAGCTGCAGCAGCCGCTGCTGCCGCCGAGCAGGCCAATGCTGCCGAAGGCGAAGCCAAGAGCGAATAGCGCTTCGCAGCCGCTAAAATTCGAGGCCCGGTTCCGAAAGGTGCCGGGCCTTGTTTATTGCGCCGGATTCACGTGAAACGTCGCCGTGCCTGCGCCTGAGGAGTGCCCATGCCTGCTTCCGTCGTCACCTGGAACATCAACTCGGTCCGCCTGCGTATCGGCATGGTCCTCGACCTGCTGCAGCAGCACCAGCCCGACGTGCTGATGCTGCAGGAGATCAAGTGCACCAACGACCAGTTTCCCCGGAACGCGTTCATCGATGCCGGCTATCCCCATCAGGCGGTGCACGGCCAGAAGGGGTATCATGGCGTCGCCATCGTCTCAAAGACCCCGCTGACCGACATCTCCAGCCGCGCGTTCTGCGAGATCGATGATTCCCGGCATGTCTCGGCTGTCACCGATTTCGGCCATGGCCCGGTGACACTGCACAATTTCTATATCCCCGCCGGTGGTGACGAGCCTGATCCCGAGATCAATCCGAAGTTCAAGCACAAGCTAGGCTTCCTCTCCGAGCTCCAGACCTGGTTTGCCGAGGCACAGTTTGCCCGTGGCCAGCTGATTGCCGGCGACTTCAACGTCGCTCCGCTCGAAACCGACGTCTGGAGCCACAAGCAGTTGCTCAAGGTGGTCAGCCATACTCCCGTCGAGACCCAAGCGCTCACTGCCCTGCTCAACGGTGGCCATGGCTGGGTGGACCTGGTGCGCAAGCATGTGCCGGCGGAACAGAAGCTCTATTCCTGGTGGAGCTATCGCGGCAAGGATTGGCAGAAGTCGGATCGTGGCCGCCGCCTCGACCACATCTGGGCAACGGGGGACGTTGCCGCCCACTGCACCGCCGCCGAAATTCTCAAGCCCTATCGCGGCTTCGGGGACAAGCCCTCGGATCACGTGCCGGTAGTCGCACGCTTCGGCACGCTGTAGCTACGCGTAAGCGGTGCTCACATCCATTGTGTGTGAGCCGGGCGAGGGCGTTCCGCCGCTACTCCTTCATCCGCTTCCGCAGCGGTTCGAGGGCGCCGAGATACCCGGAGAGCTCAAGCTGAATGCGCTCGGCCGCACGTTCCGCCAGATCCGGTGATTGCTGCATCAGCTTGCGGAAGGCCTGCCGTGGTACCACCAGCACCCGCGCATCGGTGACGGCCGTCACGGTAATCGGCCGGGGCTTGTCGAGCACCAGCGCCAGGGCTGAGATCACGCTGCCCGGCTCGGACAGGGCGTAGGGCTTGCCGGCGCCTTCAGGCCTGACGCGCAGTGTGCCGTCAATCAGCACCAGCGCACCTTCAGGTGTGTCGCCGGCCTTGTAGAGCACGTCGTCGGCGCTGACGAAGCGGGTATCGCCAGCGAAGGCAAGCATGCTTCGCTGCTGGTCGTCACAGATGTTGAAAAACTCGGCCCGCGCCAGCGCCTCGGCCGCATCGTCCCTGATCATGAACCCCTATCCGGATGCGCTTTCGGCCCCGCTGGGGCGGAGCCGAAGCAACGTATAGGGTATTTCCGGCGGTTTTGAACGGACTTTTACGGCACCAGCCGATAGCCACCGTCCTCGGTGACGAGCAGGCGGGCATTGGAGGGGTCGCGCTCGATTTTCTGCCGCAGCCGGTAGATGTGCGTCTCCAGCGTGTGGGTGGTCACCCGGTTGTTGTATCCCCAGACTTCCTTGAGCAGGATGTCGCGGGTGATGGTCTTCGGGCCCTGACGGTAGAGGAACTTCAGGATCGATGTTTCCTTGTCCGTCAGTCGGACCTTGGTGCCGTCATTGGACTCCAGCAGCTTGGCGGAAGGCTGAAAGCTGTACTGCCCGATGGTGAAGACGACGTCCTCGCTCTGGTCGTGCTGACGCAGCGCGGTGTTGACGCGGGCCAGCAGCACGGGGAAGCGGAACGGCTTGGTGAGGTAGTCGTTGGCCCCCGCCTCGAGCCCCTTGATCTGATCGGCATCGGTGTCATGGCCGGTCAGCATCAGGATGGGACTGCGATGCCCCTCCTCGCGCAGGCGCTTGACCATCTCGCGCCCATCCATGTCCGGCAACCCGACATCGAGGATGGTCAGGTCGATGTTCACCTCGCGCAGAAGCTTGAGGCCGTCATTACCGGTCCCTGCCTCGAACACCTCGAATTCCGGCTGGTCTCGCAGCTGCTCCACCAGGGTCTGACGCAGGTCTGCATCATCGTCCACCAGCAGAAGGCGTCGCTTGTTCATTGTCGGTCTCCGGGTCTTGGTGCCCGCCAGCGGCAACACCAGAGTTTGTCGATCCAGGTGCTGCCTATCACATCGGCGCGTTGCAATTTCTCCCAGCAGGAACGGGAGTTTCGGCAGATAAGTTGCAGACCAGATGTGGTTTGCCTCGCCGGCGAAAACAAGCTGCCGCTCACCGTCGGCCAAAGAGTGCCGAGCCAACCCGCACCTGCGTCGCCCCCATGGCGATCGCAGTCTCGAAATCCGCACTCATGCCCATGGAGAGCGCTTCAAGCCCACAGAGGCGCGCCAGTTCCTTGAGGTGGGCGAAGTACGGCCCCGGCGGCACCCCTTCGGGCGGGATGCACATCAGCCCGACGATATCGAGGTGGTGGACGGTGCGGCAGCGCTCGGCAAACGCCACCGTCTCCTGCGGCCCGATGCCCGCCTTCTGCGGCTCCTGGCCGATATTCACCTGCACAAAGCATGGCAGCCGGCGGCCGGCCCGCGCCATTTCGGTGGCGAGTACCCCTGCCAGCTTGTCGCGGTCTACCGTTTCGATCACATCGAACAGGGCCACCGCATCACGGGCCTTGTTGGTCTGCAGCGGTCCGATGAGGTGCAGTTCCACGTCCGGGTACCGCTCCCTCAGCGCGGGCCACTTGTCCTTGGCCTCCTGCACCCGGTTCTCGCCGAACACGCGCTGGCCCGCTGCCAGCAGCGGCTCGATGGCCTCGGCCGGGAACGTCTTGGACACTGCAACGAGCTTCACCGGCCGCCCGGCCGGGTCGAACCGCTTGCTGGCGCGGGAGACCATCGCCTGAATGGCCTGAAGCCGGCCTGGAGCATCCGTACTCATGGCGCCGCTGTTGACCTTGCTGGGGATTTCTGGTGATGGTCCGGTAGCCAAAATCCCCAATGAACGCAAGCAGCGCCAGCCTTTCAGCCGGCGCGCTGCGCCCCTTCCCAAGGACGAGCGAACCAGTGAGCGGCGAACGCTACAATCCGCGTGAAACGGAACCCAAGTGGCAGATGATCTGGGACGATCGCCAGAGCTTCGTCACGCGCAACGACGATACGCGCGAGCCCTACTACGTGCTCGAGATGTTCCCCTACCCCTCGGGGCGCATCCATATGGGCCATGTGCGGAACTACTCGATGGGCGACGTCGTGGCCCGCTACTACCGGGCCCGGGGCCGCAACGTGCTGCACCCGATGGGCTGGGATGCGTTCGGGCTGCCGGCCGAGAACGCCGCGATCGAGCGCAAGATTCATCCCGGCACCTGGACGCGGCAGAACATCGCCACCATGAAGGCGCAGCTCAAGTCCATGGGCCTTGCTATCGACTGGACGCGCGAAGTCGCCACCTGCGAGCCGGACTACTACCGCCACCAGCAGGCGCTGTTCCTCGACATGCTGGAAGCGGGTCTGGTCACCCGCAAGCAGAGCAAGGTCAACTGGGATCCGGTCGACATGACCGTGCTGGCCAACGAGCAGGTGATCGACGGCAAGGGCTGGCGTTCGGGTGCCGTGGTCGAGCAGCGCGAGCTGACGCAGTGGTTCTTCAAGATCTCCGACATGGCCGAAGAGCTGCTGGAGGCGCTGGATGGGCTCGAAGGCTGGCCCGAGAAGGTGCGCACCATGCAGCGCAACTGGATCGGCAAGTCCGAGGGCCTGCGGCTGCTGTTCGAAGTGCTGCCCGGCGGGCAGACCGCGCACAAGAGCGTCGAAGTCTTCACCACACGGCCCGACACCATTTTCGGCGCCTCCTTCATCGCGCTGTCGCCCGACCATCCGCTGAGTGGTGAACTGGCGCAGAACGATCCGGCTCTGGCCGAGTTCATCGCCGAATGCCGCCGCCATGGCACCGCCACCGAGACCATCGAGAAGGCGGAAAAGCAGGGCTACGCCACCGGCATCAGCGTCAGGCACCCGGTGATCGAAGGCGCCACCCTGCCCGTCTATGTCGCCAACTTCGTGCTCATGGACTACGGCACCGGCGCCATCTTCGGCTGTCCCGCGCATGACCAGCGCGATCTCGACTTCGCCCGCAAGTATGACCTGCCAGTGAAGCCTGTCGTGCTGCCCCCCGGCGCCGATGCGGAAAGCTTTGAGGTCGGCGACGAGGCATACACCGACGCCGGCACCATCTTCCGCTCCGACTTCCTCAACGGGCTGGGCATTGACGAGGCCAAGAAGCGTATCGCCGAGTTCTTCGGTGCTCGAACGGTCGACGGCCAGCCGCAGGGCAAGGTCGAGGTGAACTATCGCCTGCGTGACTGGGGTATCTCGCGCCAGCGCTACTGGGGCTGCCCGATCCCGGTGATCCACTGCGAAGTCTGCGGCACGCTGTCGGTACCCAAGAAGGACCTGCCGGTGGTGCTGCCGGAAGACGTCAGCTTCGACAAGCCCGGCAACGCGCTGGACCATCACCCCACCTGGAAGCACGTCGACTGTCCGCAATGTGGCCGCGCGGCGCGCCGTGAAACCGACACCATGGACACCTTCGTCGACTCGTCCTGGTACTTCGCGCGCTTCACCGCCCCGGATGCAGAGACCCCCACCGTCCCCGCCATTGCGGACCGGTGGCTGCCCGTCGACCAGTATATTGGCGGGATCGAGCACGCGATCCTGCACCTGCTCTACTCGCGCTTCTTCACCCGCGCGATGAAGGCGACCGGTCACGTCGGTCTGGACGAGCCCTTCCGCGGACTGTTTACGCAAGGGATGGTCACCCACGAGACCTACAAGGCCAGGACCGGCGAGTGGGTGCCGCCGTCCGACGTCGTCATCGAGGCGGCCGGCGAGACGCGCACCGCGCGGCATCTGACGACCAACGAGCCGGTGACCATCGGCTCGGTCGAAAAGATGAGCAAATCCAAGAAGAACGTGGTCGATCCGGACGAGATCGTCACCACCTATGGTGCCGACACCGCGCGCTGGTTCATGCTCTCGGATTCCCCGCCGGAACGCGACGTGCAGTGGACCGAAGCCGGCGTGGAAGGCGCCAGCCGCTTCCAGCAGCGTGTCTGGCGACTGGTAGGAGATACTGTGGCGTTGCGAAAGCATTTCGTTACCGTTGAGCCCGGTTCTGCAGATGAAGAGGGAAAAACCATGCGCAAGGCGGCACATCGTGCCGTCGCCGGGGTCGCCCACGACATCGAGGGCCTGCGGTTCAACCGGGCCGTGGCGCAGATCTACGAACTGACCAACGCGCTGACCCGCGGCATCGGCCTCGTCGAGGCTGCGCCTGGCGCGCGCCTCGCTGCCCTGGAAGAGGGTGTGGAGCGGCTGGTGCAGCTGATCGCGCCGATGATGCCGCACCTGGCGGAAAGTTGCTGGGAACTGCTCGGCAAGGGCGGGCTGGTTGCCGACGCACCTTGGCCGGAGGTCGATCCCGCCCTGCTGGTCGACGACGAAGTCGTCCTTCCGATTCAGATCAACGGCAAGCGCCGGGGCGAAATTACTGTGGCCAAGGGCCTGCCGGCGGCAGAGGTGGAAAAACTGGTCTTGTCGAACGAGGCCGTTCTCCGCACACTGGACGGGAAGTCGCCGAAGAAGATCGTCGTCGTACCGGACAGGATCGTGAATGTGGTGGTCTAGCGGGTTCCGTTCCCTTGCCTTGGCCACGGCGGTGGTCGCCGTGGCGGTGCCGCTTGCCGGCTGCAGCTTCTCGCCCGTCTATGGCGGCGCCGGCGCCCTGGCCGGACAACAGGTGGTGGCACTGAACTATGCCGAGCCCACCACGCGGCTCGAACAGGTGATCTACCAGGAACTGCGCCTGCGGCTGGGGAGTTCGGACTCGCCCGACGCACCCAAGGCATCGGTGTCGGTGTCGAGCCTGGCTGTCGATCCCTCGATCGGCGCGGCCGTCAACGTCAATGACACGCGACGGGTGACGGTCACCGCGACGCTGACGGTTACCAAACCCGGCAGCGCCACACCGCTGACCATTACCCGGGCGGCGACGGCGGACTATGTCTACACCAACCAGGTGCTCGCCTCGAACGCTGCGGCCGATGAGGCGGCAGAGCGCGCCGCGAAGTCGGCGGCCGAATCCCTGCGGCTGGCGATACTGGCCGACCTGAGCCGCTGATGACGGCGCTCAAGGCGCATGAAGTTGCGCGTTTCCTGGCCCGACCCGACCTCCAGTCCGGCATGTTCCTTGCCTATGGACCGGATGGTGGCCTGGTGCGCGAAACCGCCCAGCGCCTGATCCGGCAACTGGGCGGAGACGATCCGGAAGCGGTCAGTCTGGTCACGCTCGATGCCAGCGAGATCGACGCCGACCCTTCCCTGCTCGCTGTGGAAGCCAAGACGGTTTCGCTGTTCGGCGGCAAGCGCATCATCCGGGTGCGAAACGGCGGCAAGTCGCTGGTGATGCCGCTCACAGAGCTGCGCGATGATCCCGGTGACACCGCTATCGTCGTCGAGGCCGGCAATCTGCCGCCGCGCGATCCGCTCCGCGCCCTGGTGGAAGCGGCCAAGCTGGGCCGTGCCCTGCCCTGCTTCGCCGACAGCGACGAGACCCTCACCAATCTGATCCGCGAGACCTTCAACAAGGAAGGCATCCGCATCGACAGCGATGTGATCCCGACCCTGCGGGAGAACCTCGGCAACGATCGCGAGATCACCCGGCGCGAACTCGACAAGCTGACGCTCTACGCCGCCGGCAGCAAGAGCCTTACCCGTGACGACGTGCTGCTGCTCTGCGCCGACAATGGTGCGCTGGTGATCGACGCCATTCTCGACGCCACCGGCAGCGGACACGCGGAGAAACTGGAACTTGCCCTGAACCGGGCCCTCGGCGCCAATGTCGACCCGCAGCGGCTGCTGGCCATGGCCACGATCCATTTCGCCAATCTGCGCCGCTGGCGCACGGAAGTGGATGCGGGAAAGCCGCCTAGAGCAGTCATCGAAGGCTTGAAGCCGCGGCCGCATTTTTCCCGCGCGTCGACACTGGAACAGCAACTGCGCCAGTGGTCCGACAGGGGCCTTGCAGCTGCCACCGAGCGGATTCTGACCGCGACAGCGGAAAGTCGCCGCCGCCCGGCATTGGCAGAGGCAACGCTGCGGCGCGCGCTGCTTGCCGTGGCCACGATGGCGGCCAGCGGCTAGCTGCCGGCCAGCTTCAGGCAGAGTCCGTCGAGCTGTTCCAGAGTGCGGTAGCGGATCTCGAGCCGACCGCCCCGTTCGCCGTGAGACAGCGACACCGACAGCCCGAGCGCGTCGGACAGCCGCCGTTCCAGCGCCACCGTGTCAGCGTCGCGGCTGGTTTCCGTGGCCTTGCGGCGCTGAGCGGCGGGCCCCCGCTGCTGGCTGAGCGCTTCGGCTTCACGCACCGACAGGCCCTGGTCGACGATCTGACGGGCAAGGGTCGCCGGGTCCTCGGCAGTGATCAGCGTACGGGCATGACCCGCGGTGAGCTGGCCGCTCGAGACCATGCCGCGCACATCTTCGGGCAGGCGCAGCAGGCGCAGCGTGTTGGCGACATGGGAGCGGCTCTTGCCGATGACCTGCGCTAGGTCCTGCTGGGTGTATTCGAACTGCTCGATCAGCTGGTTGTAGCCCATGGCTTCTTCCAGCGGATTGAGGTCAGCGCGCTGGACGTTCTCGATGATGGCGAGCTCGAGCGCTTCCTTGTCGCCGACTTCGCGCACGATGACGGGCACGTCGTGGAGGCCGGCCTTCTGCGCCGCACGCCAGCGCCGCTCGCCGGCGATGATCTCGAAGACATTCGGATCTTCGCTGGGGCGCACCAGCAGGGGCTGCATGACGCCCTTTTCGCGGATTGAGTTGGTGAGCTCTTCGAGCTGGTCGCTATCGAAGGTGCGCCGCGGGTTCGCCCGATTGGCGATTATCAGTTCCACCGGCAGGCGCTTGACGCCGCTCGATTCGGTGACGCGCACGCCTTCAACGCTGGCCATGTCGCCGATCAGGGCGGCGAGGCCGCGGCCGAGGCGATTGGGTCTGTCGGTCATGGCGGAACTCCTAGGCAGCCGCGAGCTGGCGCTCGCGACGGATGACTTCGGTGGCAAGCCGCAGATAGGCTTGGCTGCCAGCACATTTCAGATCATAGAGCAGCGCCGGCTTGCCGTAGGACGGTGCTTCGCTCAGCCGCACATTGCGGGGAATGACCGTGTCGTAGACCAGTTCGCCCATTTCGCTGCGCACGTCCTGCAGAACCTGCTCGCTGAGGTTGTTGCGCTTGTCGAACATGGTCATCACCACGCCCTGGATTGACAGGCGCGGGTTAAGCGTCGAGCGAATCTGCTCGATGGTCTGCAGCAGCTGGCTGAGACCCTCGAGCGCAAAGAACTCGCACTGCAGCGGCACCAGCACTGCGTCGGCAGCAACCAGCGAGTTGACGGTGAGAAGGTTCAACGATGGTGGGCAGTCGATCAGAATGTAGCTGACCGGGCGATCGGCAATGGTGAGATCACCCAGCTGCTTGAAAGCGTTGCGCAGCTTGAAGGCACGGTCCGCCTGCCCGGCAATGGTGAGTTCGACCCCGAGCAGATCCATGGTGGATGGCACAATGGCGACGTTCGGGACGGTCGTCATCACCGCAGCCTGGGCGACGGTGGCTTCTCCGACGAGCAGATCGTAGGACGAAACCTCGCGATCGGAGCGCGAGATGCCGAGCCCTGTAGAGGCATTGCCCTGCGGGTCGAGGTCGACGATCAGCACCCGTTCGCCGATGGCGGCCAGGGCCGTGGCAAGGTTGATCGCCGTCGTGGTCTTGCCCACGCCGCCCTTTTGATTGGCCAAGGTAAGAATTCTAGGCGCCAAGGCCGGCCTCCACGAAGTCCGCGTTACGCTGTTGGCCGCTCCCGCAGATGGCTGATCTCCAGCACGACTCCTGCAGGATCGGTATCGCTTCGATGTTCTAGCACATCGAAATCCCACTGCGCACGAGCCTCACGAACTTCTTCACCATGTTCCTTGCCCTTGTGTAGCAGCGCCCTTGTGTGGGGACCGAAGCTGGCCGCCATCCACCTGCAGAGCTGAGGCAAAGAGGCCAGGGCGCGGGAAGTGATCACGTCCGGTGTTTCACGTGAATCAAGCTGTTCGATCCGGCAGCCATGGACCGTGACCGCCAGGCCGAGCTCGCGGGCAACCGTGCGGAGGAAGCTCACCTTGCGTGCGTTGGGCTCCACCAGATGGAAATGACGTCCGTCACCCTTGCAGGCGATGGCAAGCGGCAGGGCGGGGAAGCCACCGCCGCTACCAAGATCGAGGAAAGACCGGTCTGTTGCATGGAAAAATGAGAGGAGCTGCAGGCTGTCAGCGAAATGACGTTCCCAAAGCGCATCGAGCGTTTCACGTGAAACAAGGTTTTGCACGGGTTGCCAGCGCTTTAGCAGCTCAGCATAGCTTCGGAGGTCCGCTTCGATGAACGAAGCTGAACGAAACATGAACGGCAGGTACCGTTCCATGGACGCGAGATTGCTCATCAACCGGCCCGGCGCAACTCACCCCGACGGATCACTGACAACAGCAGCGTGATCGCTGCGGGGGTCATGCCGTCGATAGCCTGGGCTTGGGCGATTGTGGCCGGTCGATGCTGCTGCAACTTCTGGCGCAGTTCTGCGGATAGGCCGGCGATGGATGCAAAGTCCAGCTCAGGCGGAATCGCCCGCTGCTCGTTCTGCCGTACGGACTCGATGTCGTACCGCTGGCGGTCGAGGTAGACGGCGTATTGTGCGTCGACGGCCACCTGGTCGAGAATGGCAGGCGACACGCTGGCGAGTACCGGCCAGAGGCGCTGGACGACGGCAACGTCGACGTCGGGATAGGATAGGAGCTCGAAAGCGGTGCGCAGTTTGCCGTCGGCGTTGACTGGCACCCCCGCCTTTTGCGCCGCGCTGGGGGTGATGGTGAGGGTGGTCAGCGACCTTCGGGCCGAGTCGATCTGCTCGGCCTTCTGGACATAGGCCTGCTGACGGACTTCGCCCACAAGCCCGGTCTTCACGCCCAGTCCCGTGAGCCGCTGGTCCGCGTTGTCGGCTCGCAGATGCAGGCGGAACTCGGCGCGCGAGGTGAACATGCGGTAGGGCTCCGACACACCGCGCGTGACGAGGTCGTCGACCATGACGCCAAGATAGCTGTCCGTGCGGGACAGCACCAGCGGCTCCCGCTTGAGAGCGGCCAACCCGGCATTGGCGCCGGCGAGCACGCCCTGCGCCGCGGCTTCTTCGTAGCCGGTGGTGCCGTTGATCTGGCCGGCGAGATAGAGACCGGGCTGGCGGCGAACCTCGAGTGTGGCGTGCAGCTCACGCGGGTCGACATAGTCGTACTCGATCGCGTAGCCCGGCCGGATGATGCGGACGTTCTCGAGGCCAGGCATGGAACGGAGGAAGGCTTCCTGCACCTCGGCGGGGAGGGAGGTCGACAAGCCATTGGGATAGACGGTGCTGTCGTTGACGCCCTCGGGCTCAAGGAAGATCTGGTGGCTTTCGCGATCGGCGAAGCGGACGATCTTGTCCTCGATCGACGGGCAGTAGCGGGGACCCCGGCTCTGGATGCGCCCGGAATACATGGCGGAGCGATGCAGGTTGTCGGCGATGATCCGATGCGTCTCGGCCGTGGTGTGGGTGATGTGGCAACTCACCTGTGGGGTGGTGATGGCGGCCGTAAGGCTGGAGAAGGGCTCCGGCACATCGTCGCCAGGCTGCTCATCGAGCTGCGCGTAGTCGATGCTGGTTCCATCGAGGCGCGCCGGCGTACCGGTCTTCAGGCGGCCGAGCTGGAGGCCCATGGTTTCGAGCCGCACCGACAGGCCCAGCACAGGCTTCTCGCCGACGCGCCCGGCCGGAACGGTTTCCTCGCCCCGATGGATCAAGCCGCGCAGGAAGGTGCCGGTGGTCAGCACCACGGCAGAGGTCGTGAAGCAGCGGCCGTCGAGCAGCACCACGCCGCTGACGCGGCCGTGCGCCACCTCGATGTCATCGACCTCGCCTTCGATGACGGTCAGGTTTGGCTGCGCGGTTATGGCCGCCTGCATCGCCTGCTTGTAGAGCTTGCGGTCGGCCTGAGCGCGTGGGCCGCGCACTGCGGGACCCTTGCGGCGATTGAGGACGCGGAACTGAATTCCGGCCTGGTCGGCGACGCGGCCCATCAGACCGTCCAGGGCGTCGATCTCCCGGACGAGGTGGCCCTTGCCCAGACCGCCAATGGCGGGGTTGCAGCTCATTTCGCCGATGGTGTCGAAGCGATGGGTGATGAGTGCCGTGTTGGCGCCGAGGCGCGCGGCAGCAGCGGCCGCTTCGCAGCCTGCGTGGCCACCGCCCACAACGATGACGTCGAAATCTGTCATGACCATCTCCGATGGCTCGCTCTAGGCCAGTGTTTCACGTGAATCAACCGACGTGTGTTCACGGCCGTGTTTCACGTGAATCATTTGCCGATGCAGAAGCGCGAAAACAGCTGATCCAGCACCCGCTCCGGATCGAGGCGACCCACCAGACGTTCCAGCGCCTGCGACGCGCGCCGGAGAGACTCGGCGGCCAGTTCAGGCTGAGCCACCACACGCTCGGCTTCTGCCACGGCCTCCGCGGCAGCGAGCAGTGCCTGCCGGTCACGCTCACGGCTCACCAGGACGGGCTCGCCGCGGGTGAGGGTGGTGCCGAACTCTTCGATCTGCTGCAGCAGCGTGTCGACGCCATTTCCGGTGTGGGTGGACAAGGCCAGACGAACATCCGGGGCTGTGCCGAGGTCGGCCTTGGTGCCGATCCGCCAGACCGGCCCGCTGGCGGCCGGCGGGGGTAGGTCGGGCAGGTCGGGCGCCACCAGCCACAGAACCAGGTCCGCATCTGCAACCGCCGCTTCGGCCCGGCGGATCCCTTCGGCTTCCGCCTTGCTGTCGGTTTCGCGCAGACCGGCAAGATCGAGGAGGATGAACAATTGGCCGCCCAGATCCAGCGGGACTTCCCGCACGTCGCGCGTCGTGCCCGCCTCGTCGGTCACGATAGCCACGTCGGAGCGGGAGAGGGCATTGATCAGGCTCGACTTGCCGGCATTGGGTGGTCCGGCCAACGCGACCCTCACGCCTTCCCGGCGCAGGCGCCCGCGTTCAAAGCCGCTCAGGGCGCCCGCAAGGCTATGGCGCAGGAAGGCAAGAGAGGCTGAATAGCTGGCTGGCAGCTCATCGACATCGCCCTCGTCGGAAAAATCCAGGCGCGCCTCGAGCTCGGCGCGAAGGTCGAGCAGGCCCTCGCGCCATGTGTCGATCTGCCGCGTCAGTCCGCCTTCCAGGCGGTTGAGGGCCTGCTGCCGCTGGTTTTCGGTCTCGGCTTCCAGGAGGTCACCCAGCCCTTCTATGGTGACGAGGTCGAGCTTGCCGTTCTCGAACGCGCGCCGGGTGAACTCACCGGCTTCCGCCAGGCGCGCACCCTGCTGGAGGAGCAGCTTGAGGATGGCCCGCACTCCGGCGGGGGAGCCATGCACCTGCAGTTCCGCGCAGGGTTCGCCGGTGAAGCTGTGCGGGGCGGGGAAGTAGGCAACGAGCCCGCGGTCGAGCACCGTATCGGCGCCGATCTGGCGCAGCACCAGCCGGCGAGGCTCGGGCACGCCGCCGGCAACCCGCTCCAGAAGGTGGGGCACCTGCGGACCGGAGAGGCGGATGACGGCAACACCGGCGGGCAGCGCGCCCGAGGACAGCGCCGCAATGGTGTCGCCGTCGCGCATGACGTCAGGTGTTCATCGAGTCGAAGAAGTCGGAATTCGTCTTGGTCTGGCGGACCTTGTCCATCAGGAACTCCATCGCGTCGATCGTCCCCATCGGATTGAGGATGCGGCGCAACACGTACATCTTCTTGAGGATGTCCGGCTCAACCAGCAGCTCTTCCTTGCGGGTGCCCGACTTGGTGATGTCGATGGCCGGGAAGACGCGCTTGTCGGCGACCTTGCGGTCAAGGATGATTTCGGAGTTACCGGTACCCTTGAATTCTTCGAAGATCACTTCGTCCATACGCGAGCCGGTATCAATCAGCGCGGTCGAGATGATGGTCAGCGAGCCGCCGTCCTCGATATTGCGGGCGGCACCGAAGAAACGCTTCGGGCGCTGCAGGGCGTTGGCGTCGACACCACCGGTGAGAACCTTGCCCGAGCTCGGCACCACGGTGTTGTAGGCGCGGCCGAGGCGGGTGATCGAATCGAGAAGGATCACCACGTCGCGCTTGTGCTCGACCAGGCGCTTGGCCTTTTCGATGACCATCTCGGTCACCTGGACGTGGCGGGAGGCGGGCTCGTCGAAGGTCGAGGAGATCACCTCGCCCTTCACCGAGCGCTGCATGTCGGTGACTTCCTCGGGCCGCTCGTCGATGAGCAGGACGATGAGGTAGCATTCGGGGTGATTGGTGGCGATCGACTGTGCGATATTCTGCAACAGTACCGTCTTACCGGTACGCGGTGGCGCAACGATCAGGGCGCGCTGGCCTTTGCCGAGCGGCGCCACCAGATCGAGAATGCGGGCGGAGCGGTCCTTCAGGGTCGGGTCCGGCAGTTCCATCCGCAGCCGCTCTTCGGGATAGAGCGGGGTGAGGTTGTCGAAGTTGACCTTGTGGCGGACAGCCTCGGGATCTTCGAAGTTGATGGTGTTGACCTTGAGCAGCGCGAAATAGCGCTCGCCGTCCTTGGGGGAGCGGATCTGGCCCTCAACCGTGTCGCCGGTCCTGAGGCCGAAGCGGCGGATCTGCGACGGGCTGACATAGATGTCGTCCGGACCCGGCAGGTAGTTGGCATCGGGCGAGCGCAGGAAGCCGAAGCCGTCGGGCAGAACCTCAACCACGCCTTCGCCGGTGATGTCGACCTCACGCTCCGCCAACTGCTTGAGGATGGCGAACATCAGCTCCTGCTTGCGCATGGTCGAGGCGTTCTCGACCTCGTATTCTTCGGCAAACACAAGCAATTCGGCCGGTGACTTGGCCTTGAGCTCACTGAGCTTCACATTCTGCATAGAGCGGCTTGACCCTTTGGCGGGAAACGGGATCGGCGAAGGACGCAGATACTTGGGGGAGGGGTTCGCATCGCGGGCACGACCGGGGAGGTCAGCCACAGACGTCGGATACGTTGGCGGGTGATGT
The DNA here is from genome assembly GCA_023431205.1 of Pseudomonadota bacterium. GTDB lineage: Bacteria > Pseudomonadota > Alphaproteobacteria > Rhizobiales > Devosiaceae > Devosia. The sequence goes on from JAEYXQ010000107.1 coordinate 25,224, forward strand.
AGCGCGATCTTGCGCAGGTTTCAAGGTGCGACCCGCACGGGACAGCGATTCACGTGAAACCGGCGCGGCCTAGAACGGCCGCGCGATCACGGCGATGACGATGATGATCATCAGCACTGTCGGCACTTCGTTTATGATGCGGAAGAAGCGCTGCGGCTTGGTGTTCCGGTCCTCGCGGAAGGCCCGCAGATGGCTGCCGAGCACGCCGTGGATGCCGCTGAGCGCGATCACCGCCACGGCCTTGACCCAGGGCCAGCCCTGGCTCCAGTCGACTACGCCATGCGCAACCATGGCGAGGCCGAAGAACCAGGTGGCGATCATCGCCGGCGTGATGATGCCGCGAAAGAGCCGCCGCTCCATGACCTTGAAGGTCTCCGACTTGTCCGAGCCGATTTCGGCCACCGAATGGTAGACGAAGAGGCGGGGCAGATAGAGCATGCCCGCCATCCAGGCGATGACGGAAATGACGTGAAGGGCCTTGATCCATTCGAGCATAATCGGTTCCTAGCGTCCCTTCACGCGGGCCATAAGCCGCTCGACATGGGCGATCGGGGTCTCCGGCACGATGCCGTGGCCGAGATTGAAGATGTGGGGGCGGCCCGAGAAGCCGGCAATGATCTCGTCGACCCGTCGGTCCAGCTGTGCGCCGCCGGCAACCAGCCGGAGCGGATCAAGATTGCCCTGGACTGGCAGCGCGGGCGGCAGCGCCGACCTGGCCCAGCCAAGCGGGGTGGCGTAATCGAGACCAAGGGCGTTGACGCCGGTGGCGGCGGCATAGGCCGCAAGGTTCCCGGCCGCACCGCGCGGGAAGCCGATAAAGGGGGCATCGGGGATGATGCGCCGAACCCCCTCGACGATGCGGCGATTGGGTTCGATCACCCAGTTGCGGAAGGCCACCTCGTCGAGATTGAGGGCCCAGCTCTCGAACAGTTGCACCACGTCGGCGCCCGCATTGAACTGCGCCACCAGGTAACTGATCGAGGTTTCAACCAGGATATCGATCAGACGGGCGAAATCCTCGGGCTGGCGCAGGGCATAAAGCCGCGCGGCTGCCTGGTCTGGCGAGCCGCGGCCGCCGATCATGTAGGTCGCCACCGTCCAGGGAGAGCCACAGAAGCCGATCAGGGTCTTGTCGGCGTCGATGATGCCGCGAAGGCGCGATACGGTCTCCAGCACCGGCGCCAGGCGTTCCAAAGCCTGTTCCGGGCGAAGCACCCCGAGGCCGGTTTCGGTTACCGGTTCAAGGATCGGGCCTTCACCGGTCTGGAAGCGAACCGACTGCCCGAGCGCGTCGGGGACCACCAGGATGTCGGAGAACAGGATCGCCGCGTCGAGATCGAACCGGCGCAAGGGCTGCAGGGTGACTTCCACAGCGAGATCGGGCGTATAGCAGAGCTCGAGGAAGTTACCGGCCCTTGTCCGCGTCTCCCGGTATTCGGGCAGGTAGCGTCCGGCCTGGCGCATGATCCAGATGGGGGGGCGCTCCTGGCGCTGTCCGAGCACCGTGTTGAGCAGGGCCCGCTGCGGGCGAGATGTCTCGGTCATGGCGCCCTTCCAAACCCAAAAGAATCTTTCTGTTCTTTTATCTTCATCATCATGGTGGTGTTTTGCTGGAATTCGCGGCCGTTCACAATCGGCAGCGGGGCGGCACAAGGGCGCAGTTGCCCCTGATCCGACGCAAATGTGTGAATCGGAGGGGGTCCTGGAGCCACCGGCTGGGCAATGGTTAACGAAGCGTTAACCCGGCGACTCCGGAGTCAACGATTCGAATCCGGCTGTTAAGAAGCTGTCGGCAATCGCCGGCGACGGCGTCACTCTTTCCCCACTCTTTTCCAGAGCCCGCTGCAAGAGGGTGCGGAAACTGGCTGTTAATGGTTCGTAAACCAAGTCGAACAAGTTCAGCTCCGGACCAAATCCATGAGTCGAGATCACAGTTCCCGATTGAGCCGGGGAGAACTGTGTGGAAAACATCCCCCATGCTGATCCTCGCCTCCAAGAGCCGGACCCGGAAAACCCTGCTGGAACAAGCCGGTCTAGCCCTACAAACCGTTCCGGCCTCCATTGATGAGCGCAGCCTCGAACAGGAGACGATTGCCACAGGCGGCGATGGTCGCGACGTGGCCCGTCGGCTCGCCGAAAACAAGGCGCTGGAGATCTCGACGGCCCATCCGGGGCGGGTGGTGATCGGCGCCGACCAGACGCTCAGCCTCGGAACCGAACTCTTCCACAAGCCCGAAACGCTGAAACAGGCTGCCGGGCAGCTCGACCGGCTGCGCGGCAAGACCCACCGCCTTCACGCCGCTGCCGCCCTGATGCGTGATGAGGTCGTGCTCTGGTCCGGGCTGCAGACGGCGGAATTGACCATGCACGAGTTCTCGGCCGAGGAACGCGATCGGGTTCTCGAGCTGGAGGGCGAGGCGGTGCTGGGATCGGTCGGCGCCTATCGGCTGGAGGGACCTTCCGCCCGGCTGTTCGCGAGCGTCAACGGCGATTATTTCGCCATTCTGGGCCTGCCGCTTCTGCCGCTGCTCTCGGCCCTGAGAACGCTTGCGCCGGAGCTGTTGCAGTGACCACCAAGGCGTTTGTTATCGGCCACCCCATCGCGCATTCGCGCTCGCCCCTGATTCACGGCACCTGGCTGGCCGAGCACGGGATTGACGGCAGTTATGAAGCGATCGATGTGCCGCCCGAAGCGCTGCCGGAGTTTTTCGGGCGCCTGCGCAGCGGGGAGTTTGCCGGCGGCAACGTCACCATTCCGCACAAGGAAGCGGTGTTCGACCTGTGCGACACGGTCGACCCCCTGGCCGAAACCATCGGGGCCGTGAACACCCTGGTGGCCCGGGATGGTCGCGTCCATGGCACCAACACGGACTACCTCGGCTTCCTCGGCAACCTTGACGCTGGCCGGCCCGGCTGGTCCGAGCGGGTCGACCGGGCGCTGGTGCTGGGGGCCGGCGGCGCAGCCCGGGCGGTGATCGTGGCGCTCGATAGCCGGGGGATCCCGATCCTGCTGCTCAATCGTACCCGCGAAACAGCCGACAAACTGGCAGCCGAGATCGCGGGCGACATCACGGTGGGAACGCTGGATGCGCTTGCCGACGCGACGCCGCATGTGGGCTTGGTGGTCAACACAACCTCGGTCGGCATGCATGGCACTCGGTTCGAGGGGTTCAATGCCGCAGCACTCAGGCCCAGTACCCTGGTGACAGATATTGTTTATTCGCCACTGGTGACGCCGCTTCTGGCCGAGGCGCGGGCGCGTGGCCTCCCCACGGTTGATGGATTGGGCATGTTGCTGCACCAGGCGGTGCCGGGCTTTGAGGCCTGGTTCGGGGTGCGACCGAGCGTAACGCCGGCGCTGCGCGCCCGCATCGAAGCGACACTGGAGGGGTGATGTTCCGCCTAGGGCTGACTGGCTCCATCGCCACCGGCAAGTCCACGGTGCTGGCGGCGTTCAAAGATCTCGGTGTGCCGGTCTATTCCGCCGACGCCGCGGTGGCCGAACTCTATGCGGGCGAGGCCGTGCCGGCAGTGGAGGCGCTGTTTCCCGGGGTTGCGGTGGATGGCGTGATCGACCGGCAACGTCTTGCCGAACGGCTGCGGGATGACCCTGCCGGCTTTCCGAAGCTCGAGGCGGTGGTGCATCCGCTGGTACGCGGCCGCATCGGCGATTTTCTCGCCAGCGCCGAGGAGGCGGGCTATGCGCTGGCCGTGGTCGAGGTGCCGCTGCTGTTTGAAAGTGGCTACGACTACGGTTTCGATGCCGTGGCGGTGACCCATGTCGACGATGCCGAGCAGCGCCGCCGGGCCCTCAAGCGTCCGGGAATGAGCGGGGATAAGCTCGACACCATGCTTGCCCGGCAGATGCCGCAAGCCGAAAAGAAGGGGCGCGCCGACTACCTCATAGACAC
>JAEYXQ010000109.1 GCA_023431205.1 Pseudomonadota bacterium
ATGAGAGAGCGGTCGCACCGAACCCTCGTAGACCTCATGGTGAGCCTGTCGAACCACGAGGTCGGTAACACCGCGCGTGTGATCCCTCGGCTCCTTCACCACCCCTCCCCCACCCCCGGTGTCACCCCCGCGAAAGCGGGGGGCCATCCCGAGATGCCACCACCGCCGCAAGGTGGGGTTGCCAGGCACCTTCGTGCCCGCGACCTCGTCCTTCGACGAGCTCAGGATGAGGTCTATGAGAGAGCGGTCGCACCGAAGCTTCGTAGACCTCATGGTGAGCCTGTCGAACCACGAGGTCGGTCACACCGCACGTGGGGTCCCTCGGCACCCACCGGCCCGTCCCTCCCCCGCTCGCGGGGGAGGTTAGGTGGGGGCTCTTCCAACAAATCCTATCCCCGTTATCCCCCACTCCCTCCACCTCGTGCATACTCCCGCCATCTCTTCCGCGCGGGGCGGCCTGCAGCGACCAGTGGCGGAAGGACGGCCGGGCAGGGGAAGGTCGCTCTTTCCCTGGGCTCGAGGGTGGTCCGCTCAGGTTCGGCGAGGATGGCACACGTCCATCCCCCTGTCCGAAATGGAGTCGTCGCGCCCCGTTCTAAAATCCCGGCGCCCCGAGGCGGTGACGTCTCACTCTTTATTCATTCCAGAGGCGGCATCGCCTCGGGGCCCCGCTCCTCTCCGCAACCGACGGTGACCCCGGCGGGGCCCTTGCACGTCCGGAATCCGCCGCACGTGCCGCGACTCCGCTGCCGCACCGATGTGGACAGCATGCCGCACCCCTGGACAGCCTCAAATTTGCACGTCATCCCAACAACTTAGCCCTGCGGCACTCGCCTTGACACCATTTGGGGCCACCACTATGTTGCGCGCGACTGAAAAGGGCGCCCCGGAATCCCGGGAAAGCTGGCAAGAGGGGAGCGGGCGGATGACCAATTCGCATGACGACCCGAACCTGCCGGACAGCGCCCGCGGGGTGACGCGGGATCTTGCATCGCGCATCGCCTCGGCCAAGCGGGAACGGTTGCAGGAGGACAACAGAGCCTCTCGCGACGCTTCCCCGGAGATGACCGGACTGGCGCGCGGCCTGCGCATCGGCACCGAGTTCGTCGCCGCGATCATGGTGGGGGCCGGACTCGGCTATCTCATCGATCTTGGCCTTGGAACCAGCCCCTGGGGCTTGCTCATCCTGTTCGGGTTGGGCTTTGCCGCTGGAATCCTGAACGTCATCCGTGCGGTGGCGGAAATGAATGCCGCTTCGCCTCCCCCAGTCGGTGCCGATCTCGGTCCGGATGGGGAAGACGAAGAGCTGAATAGTAGATGATGGCACCTAGAGGGCTCTATGGCCGGTACTGACCCGATCCACCAGTTTGTCATCTATGACATCTTCGAGCTCTTCACCCTTGGCGGTGATGCAGCCGAAAGCACCGGCACCACCTTCGCCTTCACCAATTCCTCGCTGTTCATGGTCCTGACCGTGGTGGCGATCTCCGGCTTCCTGCTGCTGGCCACGTCCGGCCGCAAGCTGGTGCCGACGCGGGCGCAGCTCACCGCCGAACTGCTCTACGGGTTCGTTGCCGGGATGGTGCGAAGTTCGGCCGGCACCGCCGGCATGAAGTTCTTCCCGCTGGTGTTCTCGCTCTTCACCTTCATCCTCTTTGCCAACATGTGGGGCATGGTGCCCTACTTCTTCACGGTCACCAGCCACATCATCGTCACCTTCGCGCTGTCGATGATGGTGTTCATCACCGTGATCATCTACGGCTTCGTCAAGAACGGCCCGAAGTTCCTCAAGCTGTTCGTGCCGGCCGGCGTGCCGGGCTATATCCTTCCCATCGTGACGCCGATCGAGGTCATCTCCTTCCTCTCGCGTCCGATCAGCCTGTCGGTTCGTCTGTTCGGCAACATCCTTGCCGGCCACATCACCCTCAAGGTGTTCACCGGCTTCATGGTCATGATGATCGCGGGCCTCGGTGCCTTCGGTTGGGTGGCCGCCATCCTGCCGCTGATCATGGCGATCGCCATTACCGGCCTCGAGTTTCTCGTCGGTGCAGTCCAGGCCTATGTGTTTGCGGTCCTGACCTGCATGTATCTCAACGACGCGATCCATCCCTCCCACTAACCACCAATCTCGGCGGCGAATGCCCGTCGAACTCCTAGTCGCTTGAAAGGACATTACAAATGGAAGCTGAAGCCGCGAAGTTCATCGGTGCGGGCATTGCTTGTTTCGGTATGGCTGGCGCCGCTATCGGTGTGGCCAACATCTTCGGCAACTTCCTGTCGGGCGCCCTGCGCAACCCGTCGGCCGCTCCCAGCCAGTTCGGTAACCTGATCTTCGGTTTCGCCGTGACCGAAGCTCTGGGCATCTTCTCGTTCCTGGTCGCCCTGATCCTGCTGTTCGTCGCCTAAGACGAACCACAAGAGCCTTGCCGCAGCCGGTCACCCGGCTGCGGTTTGATGTCCGGCAGACCCGCCAGGACACCGGACGAACGGGACCGCACAGATGGTAACGCAAGCCTTCGCGCAAGAGGCGGAAACGCCGACCGAGGAAAACCTCGACCAAGCCGTCGACGCCAGCCACGGCGAACCCGTGCCCGGCGCAACCGGACACGATCCGGTGGCGGATACTCATTCCACGGCCGAAGTGCACCACGAAGAAGCCCATGGCGTCTTCCCGCCCTTCGATCCGGCGACCTTCCCGAGCCAGTTGCTCTGGCTCGCGATCACCTTTGGTGCGCTCTACCTGCTGATGAGCCGCATCGCCCTGCCCCGCATCGGCGGCATTCTCGAGAAGCGCAAGGCGCTGATCGATGCCGACCTTGCCGCAGCCGATGCTTCGCGCCAGCAGACCGACGCAGCAATCGCGGCCTATGAATCGGCCCTGGCCGCGGCCCGCAGCAATGCCCAGGGCATTGCCGCGCAGACCCGCGGACAGATCCAGGCCGATCTCGCCAGCCGCCGTGCTGCCGTGGAAGCGGACCTCACCACCAAGGTGACCGAGGCGGAGCGCCGCATCGCCGCCACCAAGGCCGAGGCCATGACCCATGTCGACGAGATCGCCGCTGAAACGGCGCAGACCGTCGTCACCCAGCTGATCGGCGAAGTTCCCGCCGAGAACGTCCGCGCTGCGGTCGCCAAGGCCAAGGAGTAAGCGCCATGCCAGAATGGTTGGATAACAGCTTCTTCGCCATGGTGGCGCTGGTCATCTTCCTCGGAATGATGGTCTTCTTCGGCGTCCCCAGCATCATCGGCAAGATGCTCGACGGCAAGATCGCCGAGATCGAGAACGACATCGCCGAGGCCAAGCGCCTGCGTGAAGAGGCCGCTGCCCTCCTGGTCGAATACGAGCAGAAGCGCGTTGCCGCCGAAGCCGAGGCTCAGGGCATCGTCACCGCCGCCCAGGAAGAGGCCCAGCGCCTCACCGCCGAGGCCCAGACGTCGCTGGCCGAGCTCGTTGCTCGCCGCACCAGGTCGGTGGAAGACAAGATCGCCCAGGCCGAAGCCCAGGCCGTTGCCGAAGTCCGCGCCCGCTCGGCCGACCTCGCCATCGAGGCCGCCCGCACCGTCCTCACCGACGAGATGCGCAACCGCGGCGGCCAGGTCATCGACAAGGCCATCGCCGATGTGGGCAACCGGCTGAACTGATCGGACGATCGGGTTGAGATTTGAAGGCGGGTCGCAAGACCCGCCTTTCTTGTTTCCGAGGCCGCGACCTGCCCTCCCTCCCCCTTGAGGGGAGGGTAGCGTCGCTAGGCCGGCGGGGCCGTAGCAAAGCTGGGGTGGGGGTCAGTGTGGTGGATCACTGATGGACCCCCTCCCTCGATCCCTCCCCTCAAGGGGGAGGGAGGCGTCACCGTAAATGCTGTGCCCGGTCCGCACACCGCATTGACGCCCGCCGGAATCTCCACCATGGTGCCCCCGACTGCGGGAGAGACCGGCCACAGAGCCGGCGCCGAAGGAGCAACCGCCCCGGAAACTCTCAGGCATCAGGGACCGCAGTCGGGTCAAGCACTCTGGAAAGCGGACCGGTTCGCCGGTCACCCCGAAGGAGCAACCGGCGCTCAGCCGGGAAATCTCTCAGGGCAAGGACAGAGGGGGCACGTGCGCTTCTAGGACGAGGCGCGTTCCGTGTCGCTCAAGTTCCGGATTGCCCATGGCCGAAGCCAGCTCCGCCGACCTCAAGACCACCCCGCTCCACGCCCGTCATGTCGCTGCAGGCGGCCGCATGGTGCCGTTCAGCGGCTATTCCCTTCCGGTCCAGTATCCCACCGGCATCATGGCCGAGCACAAATGGACCCGTGAACAGGCAGGCCTGTTCGACGTCAGCCATATGGGCCCCTCGTTCCTGATGCTCGACAATCCGAGCGGCGATCCCGACGCCGACCACGCCGCCATCGCCGCGGTGATCGAGCCGCTGGTGTGCGGCGACATCGCCGGCCTCAGGCCGGGGCAGATCCGCTACACCCTGCTGCTCAACCAGACCGGCGGCATTCTCGACGACCTGATGGTTGCCCGTTCGCCCAAGGTGTCGGGCGCGCTCTACATCGTCGTCAATGCCGGCACCAAGGAGGCCGACTTCGCTCGCATCGCCGCCGCCGCGGGCCGCGCCCGCCTCACCCGCGCCGACGAGAACCAGGC